>JANYBQ010000074.1 GCA_025360705.1 Betaproteobacteria bacterium
CGGTCGGCGTTCCTCTGATGGGAACCTCTTAGGCAGGGATTTGCTGGCCAATGACTCAGCCAACGTACTTCGACGCGGAACCACAAATGCGCTGCGAAGCCCTCGATTATACGAAGAACTCAAGACGTCCGGTTACTATCGCGCCATGTTCAGCTATCGCCACGCTTTCCACGCAGGCAACCACGCCGATGTACTCAAGCACACGGTGCTGATAGCCACGCTTAAATACATGGTTCAAAAAGACAACTCAATTACCGTTTTCGATACCCATGCCGGAGCAGGTTTATACCGGCTGGATGGGGATTACGCGCAAACCAGCGGTGAAGCATCCAACGGATTTCTGCGCTTGACTCAGAAACCTCCGGTGGTAGTAAATACAAAGGCCACTTCCGCCAGACCGGTGCACTTCGCGCTAGCGCCTGCGCTACAGGATTACCTGGACATGGTCGTCAGCTTCAACGCAAAAGACTCGTTCAAGGTCTATCCGGGCTCGCCGTTTATCATCCAGCGCCTGCTGCGCGACCGCGACAAACTCAAATTATTTGAGTTGCATCCCACCGATGCGAAGACTTTATCCGCCAACATCGCGCAACTTGACGCTGGCCGCCAAGTTGCGGTGCTCCGCGAAGACGGTTTTGAAGGGCTGAAAAAATTTCTACCGCCGCCACAGCGTCGAGCGCTTGTATTCAGCGACCCCAGCTACGAGGTCAAGACCGATTACGCGCGGGTTGTCGCCACAACTGCCGACGCGCTGATGCGTTTCGCTACCGGCACCTACGCGGTCTGGTACCCGATTATTCCAAGGCCGGAGGCTCACGACGTGCCCAAAAAACTCAAGACGATCGTCGCAAAAGTCGGCAAGAACTGGCTGCACGTAACTCTGACCGTCAAATCCAGCAAAATCCTTACTGACGCTAATGGCCAGGAACAGCGTCCTGGACTTCCGGCTAGCGGCATGTTTGTGATCAATCCGCCGCATACACTCAAGGCCACACTGCAGGCCGCGCTGCCCCAAATGGTTCGATTCCTCGCCCAAGACCCTAATGCGCAGTTTTCGCTTGAGGGCAGCGGGTGATTGGGTAAGCCAGTAAGCGAAGAGAGGTGGCCCCGGTTGTTTGAACAACTTTCCCCGATTTATAGGTGGATCGTCTTGTCTTCGCGCACAGCGGCCAGCGGCCAGCGGCCAGGGTCACTCTCGCTTTGAATGCCGGTGTGTGCGTACGCCGCGTGCGACGGGCGGATTTCTTGACCATTGAAAACTCTTTCTTGCCAAACCGTTCTCAGCCAGGCTTTTTGCTCAGAGTTTCCACTTATAGCGCTGTTTAAATTTGCACTCCCATGCCAATGCCCCACTCGTGAACTACCTGATTTACAGTTAACGTCGCAGCCATACGCGACGCTTGGCAATGATTGTCCACCAGTGAGTTTACAAGCAAGTGCCCTGTCCACATGTATAAACACCAGTTGGCCAAAGCTGCGTAATTGCTATTTTTTCAACAACAATCAGACAGACTGCATCTCGGGGATTCAAACAACATGACGATTCTTGTAACCGGTGGTGCCGGCTTTATCGGCAGCAACTTTGTACTCGGCTGGCTGGCCCAGTCGGACGAGCCGGTGGTCAACCTCGACAAGCTTACCTATGCGGGAAACCTGCAAAACCTGGTATCGCTGAACGGCGATACGCGGCACGTGTTCGTGCAAGGCGACTTTGGCGATGCCGCGTTGGTGCAGAGTTTGCTGGCCCGACAACAGCCGCGCGCCATCGTGAACTTTGCCGCCGAGTCGCACGTGGATCGATCGATTTCCGGCCCAAGTGAATTCATCCAGACCAACATCGTGGGCACCTTCACCATGCTGGAGGCGGTTCGGGCCTATTGGGGCGCGCTGGATGCGCCGGCCAAGGCGTCATTCAGGTTGCTGCATGTGTCTACCGATGAGGTGTACGGCTCGCTGGCCAAAGCTGAAGCCGCCTTTACCGAGACGCACCGCTACGAGCCCAACAGCCCTTACTCCGCTTCCAAGGCCGCCAGCGACCATCTTGTGCGGGCCTATCACCACACCTATGGCCTGCCGGTGCTCACCACCAATTGTTCCAACAACTACGGCCCGTTTCACTTCCCTGAAAAGTTAATTCCGCTGATGATCGTCAACGCGCTGGCCGGCAAACCGCTGCCCGTGTATGGCGACGGCCAGCAGATTCGCGACTGGCTCTACGTCCGGGACCATTGCAGCGCCATCCGGCGCGCCTTGCAGGCCGGCCAGCCGGGCGAAACTTATAACGTGGGGGGCTGGAACGAGATGCCCAATCTAGACATCGTGCACACGGTCTGCGCCTTGCTGGACGAACTCAAGCCCCGTGCCGATGGCAAGCCGTACAAGGATCAAATAACGTTCGTGACCGACCGCCCGGGCCACGACCGTCGCTACGCGATCGACGCACGCAAGATCGAGCAGCAACTGGGCTGGAAGCCGGCGGAAACATTTGCAACCGGCATACTAAAAACGGTGCAGTGGTACCTCGACAACCAGGCTTGGGTGACCAACGTGCAGAGCGGCGCTTACCGTGACTGGGTGGCCAAACAATACGGCGCGCAGCCCGCGGCATGAATATCTTGTTGTTGGGCCGCGGTGGCCAGGTAGGTTGGGAACTCCAGCGCAGCCTGAGCGTGCTGGGTAAAGTGATCGCCCTGGACTTTGACGCCGCAGCCAACCCCGACCAGTTGTGCGGCGACTTCAGCAATCTGGCCGGTCTGGCCGACACGGTGCGTCGTGTGGTGCCGGACGTAATCGTCAACGCTGCCGCGCACACTGCGGTGGACAAGGCCGAAGCCGAACCGGAATTGGCTCGCGCCCTTAACGCATTGGCTCCGGGCATGTTGGCCACCGAGGCTAAGAAGTTAAACGCGTGGCTGGTGCATTACTCGACCGACTATGTGTTTGATGGCCGCGGCACCCAACCCTGGAAGGAAGACGATGCGACCGGCCCGCTGAGCGTGTACGGGCAAACCAAGCTCGAAGGCGAGCAGTTGGTGGCCACCTGCCCCAAGCACCTGATTTTCAGGACCAGTTGGGTCTACGCCGCGCGCGGTGGAAACTTTGCCAAGACGATGCTGCGGTTGGCCAGCGAGCGCGACCGGCTGACCGTCATCAATGACCAGGTCGGCGCGCCCACTTCGGCCGAATTATTGGCCGACATAACGGCCCACGCGATACGCGCAGCGATGGCGCGCCCGCGACTGGCGGGGCTGTACCACTGCGTTGCCGGCGGCGAGACAAACTGGCACGCTTATGCCTGCTACGTTCTGGAACAGGCGCGCGCGCTGGGCTGGCCTCTCAAGGCCGGGCCGGGCCAGGTGGCAAGCATCGCAACGGCCGACTACCCCACTGCGGCGCGAAGGCCCTTGAACTCGCGCCTGGACACCACCAAGCTACAGGCGGCTTTTGGATTGCAGTTGCCACCATGGCAGGTGCATGCAAGACGCATGCTCGAAGAAATTACCCTTGACTCCCGACCATGACCCATAAAGCATCCCCACCTCAAAGGCGCAAAGGCATCATCCTGGCCGGCGGATCGGGCTCCCGCCTGTTTCCAGCCACCCAGGTAGTAAGCAAGCAACTGCTGCCGATTTACGACAAGCCGATGATTTATTACCCGCTCAGCGTCCTGCTGTTGGCGGGCATCCGCGAGGTGTTGGTGATATCGACTCCGCAAGACACGCCACGCTTTGAGCAGCTGCTGGGCGATGGCAGCCAGTGGGGCATCAACCTGAGTTACGCCGTACAACCATCACCCGATGGGTTGGCGCAGGCATTTTTGATTGGCGAGAAGTTTCTGGGTGACGACCTGAGCGCCTTGGTGCTGGGCGACAACATTTTTTATGGCCACGACTTTGCCAGCCTACTGCAAAACGCCAACCGCAAAATAAACGGCGCTACTGTGTTTGCCTATGCAGTGCAAGACCCGGAACGATATGGTGTGGTGGAATTTGATGGTCACGGTCGGGCCATCAGTCTGGAAGAAAAGCCTGTAAAACCAAAGTCGCGTTATGCGGTGACTGGCCTTTATTTCTATGACCGACAGGTGGTGGAGTTGGCCAAGCGCGTGAAGCCTTCCGCACGCGGCGAGCTGGAGATTACCGACTTGAATCGCCTGTACCTGGAACAAGGCAGCCTGGATGTGCAAACCATGGGCCGCGGCTACGCATGGCTCGATACCGGCACGCACGAGTCGATGCTGGAAGCGAGCCAGTTCATCCACACGATAGAAAACCGCCAAGGCATGAAAGTGGCGGCACCGGAAGAGATAGTGTGGCGGCACGGTTGGATCGATGATGCGCAACTGCAAAAGCTGTCCCAGCCACTGGCCAAATCCGGTTATGGCCAGTACTTGCTGCGCGTGCTCAAGGAAAAGACTTTCCGATGAAGATCACACCTTGCGCCATAGCCGACGTGTTGCTGCTGGAGCCGCGCGTTTTTGGCGACGACCGCTGCTTTTTCTTCGAAAGTTTCAACCAGCGCGCATTCAACCACGCAACCGGACTGGACCTTCATTTCGTGCAGGACAACCATTCCCGCTCGGCGCGCAACGTACTGCGCGGCCTGCATTACCAAACGATGCAGCCCCAAGGCAAGTTGGTGCGGGTGACGGTGGGTGAAGTATTTGACGTGGCGGTGGATATTCGACGCAATTCACCCACATTCGGCAAATGGGCGGGTGCACTTTTGTCGGCCTCGAACAAGCGGCAGTTGTGGGTTCCACCCGGCTTGGCGCATGGCTTTTTGGTGCTTTCCGAGAGCGCCGACTTCCTGTACAAAACCACCGACTACTATGCGCCCGAGCATGAGCGTTGTATCGCCTGGAACGACGCAACGCTGGCGATCGACTGGCCACTACACGGCGCGGTGCCATTGTTGTCGGGCAAAGACGCCGCCGGCAAGACGTTTCCGCAGGCCGAGTTGGTTGATTGAGTTAGCCGGGGGCCGGGTAATATCAGCCCCATGAAATCAATCTATCTTGTTGCCGGCGCGCGCCCCAACTTCATGAAAATCGCGCCCATCGTGCGCGCGTTGAAGGCACATGGCAGCTTGGCATTCAAAATCATTCATACCGGCCAGCATTACGACCGGGATATGAACGATGTTTTTTTTGAAGAATTGGGTATTCCGCAGCCAGACGTTTTTATGGCTGCGGGCGGAGGCAGTCACGCGCAACAAACCGGCAAGATCATGGTGGCTTTCGAAGAGTTATGCCAGGCCGAGCGACCGGACGCGGTGCTGGTAGTGGGCGACGTGAACTCCACGTTGGCCTGCTCCATCGTGGCGAAAAAGCTCAACATCCCGGTGGCACATGTGGAAGCGGGGCTGCGCAGCGGCGACATGTCCATGCCGGAGGAAATCAACCGTCTCGTGACCGACAGCATTTCCGACTGGTTTTTTGTGACAGAGCCCAGCGGCGTGGCGCATTTGCGCCGCGAAGGCAAACCCGACTCCGCTATTCACTATGTCGGCCACGTTATGGTCGACAACGTGTTGTACCAGGCCGAGAAACTGCTGCGCACCGACACGTCGGGTTTCGAGACCAGCCGCTTCAAGGACGCGCATACCGGCAATGGCAAGCGCTATGGCGTAATCACCCTGCACCGTCCGAGCAATGTGGACGATGCCGCGATGATGGCGCGCATCGCTAGTGCACTCACCGAGATCGCCGCCGAGTTGCCGCTGATCTTTCCAGTGCATCCGCGCACCCGTGCCAACCTGGCCAAATTCGGCATCGATCTGGGGCCCAACATTACCTTGGTGGGGCCGCAGGCCTATATGGCTTTTTTGAACCTGTGGAAGGACGCGGCGGTGGTGCTCACCGACAGCGGCGGAATGCAGGAAGAGACCACGGCGGTGGGTGTTCCGTGTATCACCATTCGCGAAAACACCGAGCGCCCGGTTACGGTGGAGGAAGGCTCCAATGTGCTGGCTGGCACCGACCCGTCCGTGATCGTGGCTCAGGCCCGTAAAGTGTTGCTCGGTGGCGGCAAACAAGGCCGCAGGCCCCACTTATGGGACGGTAATGCGGCCGTGCGCATTGTGGACATACTTTCCACCTATCTGCCGTCCAGGTGAGGTGACCGGATGATCCTGGTAACTGGCGGCGCGGGCTACATCGGCAGCCACACCTGCGTCGAGTTGTTGAACGCGGGTTTGAACGTGACCGTGTTCGACAACTTCTGCAACAGCCAACGCGAGTCGCTGGCCCGGGTGGAACGCATCACGGGCCGCAAAATCGGTCTGCTGGAGGGCGACATCCGCGACCGTAGCGCGATGGTGGCCGCGATGCGAAGCAGCGGTGCCACGGCCGTGATCCACTTCGCCGGGCTCAAGGCGGTAGGGGAATCGGTGGAGAAACCGCTGATTTATTACGACAACAATGTGATTGGCACGGTGCGCCTGCTGGAAGCCATGGCGGAGTGCAAGGTCAAACAGCTGGTGTTCAGTTCTTCGGCCACGGTGTACGGCGACCCACAGCGGCTGCCTTTGACAGAAGACCATCCACTGTCGGCCACCAATCCATACGGCAAAACCAAGCTGGTGATCGAAGACATGCTGCGCGATCTGCATCGCAGCGATCCGGGTTGGCGAATTTCAATTTTGCGTTACTTCAACCCGGTCGGCGCTCACGCCAGCGGGTTGATAGGGGAAGACCCGCAAGGCACGCCCAACAACCTGTTGCCGTTTGTGGCACAGGTTGCGGTGGGCCGGCGCGAATTCGTCAACGTATATGGCAACGACTATCCCACGCCCGACGGCACCGGGGTACGCGACTACATCCATGTGGTGGATCTGGCGGCCGGCCACCTGAAGGCGCTGCAGCGCTTGCATAACAAGGCAGAATGCCGCGCCATCAACTTGGGCACGGGAGTTGGCTACAGCGTACTGGAAATGTTGCGCGCGTTTGAGCAGGCCAGCGGAAAGCCGGTGCCTTTTCGCGTTGCGGGTCGCCGCGACGGAGACATTGCGTCGTGTTACGCTAATCCGGCGCAGGCGGCTGACTTGTTGGGATGGCGCGCAACGCGCAACTTACAGGCGATGTGCGCCGACGCCTGGCGCTGGCAAAGCGGCAACCCAAACGGCTACAACACCCTACAAACGAATTAGTGAATAAAAACGGAGCGTGCGATATGGAGGTCTACAACGATGGCTAAAGGCATGATTCTCGCGGCCGGACAAGGTACCCGGGTGCGGCCGCTGACCAACGATTTGCCCAAGGCAATGGTTCCGATCCTCGGCAAGCCGGTGATGGAGTTCCTGATCGAACATCTGGCGCGCTACGGCGTCAACGAGATCATGGTCAACGTAGCGTTCCACCATGACAAGATCGAACAGTACTTTGGCGATGGCCATCGTTGGGGCGTCCAGATCGGCTATTCGTACGAGGGCACGCGCGACCACGGCGATATTCTTCCCAAGCCCGTTGGTTCAGCCGGCGGCATGCGGCGCATTCAGGATTTCGGTAATTTTTTCGATGAAACGACGATCGTTTTATGCGGCGACGCGCTGATCGACCTCGACATCGGAGCTGCCCTGAACGAGCACAAAAGCAAAGGCGCTATCGCCAGTGTGGTGACACTGGAGGTGCCCTTGGCCGAGGTCCAGAACTACGGCATGGTGGTGGCCGAAGCCGACGGGAAAATTTTGTCGTTTCAGGAAAAACCGGCGCCAGCCGATGCCAAATCGACGCTGGCCAGTACCGGCATCTATATCTTCGAGCCGGCGGTGTTGGACCGGGTCCCATCCGGCACGGTCTATGACATTGGTTCACAGTTGTTCCCGAAACTGGTCGCAGAGAAGCTCCCATTTTTCGCGCAAAGCCGCTTCTTCAACTGGATCGATATTGGCCGGGTGAGCGATTACTGGTCGGTGTTGCAACGCGTTCTGCGTGGTGAAGTCGCCCAGTTGAATATGCCGGGCCGCGAAATCAAGCCCGGCGTCTGGGTGGGATTGAATACTTCCATCGCCTGGGACGAGGCCACGATCCTGGGACCGGTGTATATCGGCTCAGGCGTGCGTATAGAACCGGGAGTGCGTATCGTCGGGCCGGCCTGGATCGGACATGGCTGCACGCTGCGCAGCGGAGCGATGGTAACGCGCAGCATCTTGTTCGAATACACACGGATTGGCGCGGGCATGCGTTTCGACGAAATGATTGTGTCGCCACAATATTGCGTCGACCGCCATGGGGCAACTTTTTACCAGGGTGATGACAACGCCCAACTGCGCTGGGGCGACGCACGTGGCTGATTTACTGATACAACCGGTGGTCTTGTCGGGCGGTTCGGGCACCCGCCTGTGGCCCTTGTCGCGCGAGAAATATCCCAAGCAGTTGTTGCCTTTGATTGGCGACGACTCCTTGTTGCAGGCCACGGTGCGCCGAACCGAAGGCATTGCCGGCGCTACGCTTTCAGCACCCATGGTTGTATGTAATGAAGAGTACCGCTTTGTCATCGCCGAGCAATTGCGGCTGTTGGGGAAACCCGGCACGATCGTACTGGAACCGGTTGGACGCAACACCGCACCTGCGTTGACCTTGGCCGCGCTTGCCGCCACCCGCGACGGCGCGGACCCGGTGCTGCTGGTGATGCCGGCCGACCATGTGATCACCGACACCGCCGCGTTTCGCGCTGTCGTCGCGCAGGGTGCCGGTTTGGCCGATCGGGGTTTTGTCGTGACGTTCGGAATTACGCCCGAGACACCCGAAACCGGGTACGGTTATATACAGGCTGGTGCAGCTCTGGACACCAAACAGCTCGGTTCAGCCAATGCAAAACTTATCACGCGCTTTGTCGAAAAACCCGACCTGGAAACCGCCAAGTCCTATCTGGAGCAGGGCTCTTACCTATGGAACAGCGGCATCTTCGTGTTGCGCGCATCGGTATGGCTATCGGCAATCGGCGCGTGCCGAGCGGACATCCTGGCCGCCTGCAATACAGCTTGGGAGGGAGGCAAACGCGACGGCGAGTTTATGCGCGTTGACGCTGACGCCTTCTCGGCCTGCCCGAGCGACTCGATCGACTACGCCGTGATGGAGCGCATCACCGCTCAGAGCCGTGAAGCTGCGCAAGGCTCGAGCCCGCTTCCCAGGGGGCTGGTAATTCCGTTGCAGGCGGGTTGGTCCGACGTCGGCGCCTGGGACGCGTTGTGGCAGGTATTGCCGAAAGACGATGCCGGCAATGTGACGCAGGGCGATGTCATGCTGCACGATTGCCGCGACACGTTGGCCCTGTCGGATGGGCGACTGGTGGCCTGTGTAGGCGTGACCAACCTGGTGGTGGTGGAGACTGCCGACGCAATTCTGGTTGCGCATAAGGACCGGACGCAGGACGTCAAGAAGATCGTGGACAGCTTGAAGCAGCGGGGCCGCCCGGAAGGCAAAATACACCGCAAGGTATTTCGACCCTGGGGTTGGTATGACGGCGTGGACGCCGGCGCTCGTTTTCAGGTCAAACGGATTGTCGTCAAACCGGGTGGTACGCTCTCTCTGCAAATGCACCATCATCGAGCCGAACACTGGATCGTGGTGAGCGGGACCGCCAGAGTGACGCGCGGCGAAGAGACTTTCCTGGTGTCGGAAAATGAGTCGACATTCATTCCGCTGGGTACCACGCACCGGCTGGAAAACCCTGGACGCGTGGCGCTGGAAATGATCGAGGTGCAGTCGGGGTCCTACCTAGGAGAAGACGACATTGTGCGGTTTGAAGATGTATACGGCCGTTAACACGACTGACATATCGCGATCCTGGGTATAGCGGCTGCCGCTGGCCGAATGACACGGGAGACACACTTGAAGCATTCACTGGCAGCCAATACCAGGAAGCTGTGGCATCAAGGCCTGCGCAAGGCGTTTTCCTG
The DNA here is from genome assembly GCA_025360705.1 of Betaproteobacteria bacterium. Lineage (GTDB taxonomy): Bacteria > Pseudomonadota > Gammaproteobacteria > Burkholderiales > Burkholderiaceae_C > CAISIP01. The sequence goes on from JANYBQ010000074.1 coordinate 9,901, forward strand.
GTTTCCGCGGCCGGTCCGATTTGCGATTTTTCGCTCGTTCGTAGAGTGTGATCCGGCGCCTGACAAACGCATAGTGCTCAAGATCGCCGAGACGCGGGAGGAGCTGGAAGCCTGCTTCAAATTGCTGCACGACGCTTACGTCAGCAGCGGGTTCATGAAACCCGCCGCCTCGGGACTGAGGGCGACGATTTACCACGCGCTGCCCACTACGACCACCTTATGCGCCAAGTTCGACGGCAAAGTGGTGGGCACTCTTTCGCTGATTCGCGAGAGTGTTTTCGGATTTCCTCTGCAGGCGATTTTCGACCTGAAGGAAATCCGGCTGCGCGGAGGCAAAATCGCCGAGGTTTCGGCGCTGGCGGTACATCCGGATTTCAGGAAAACAGGAGGCGCCATCCTGTTTCCGCTGATGAAATTCATGTACGAATATTGCACCACGTTTTTCGATACCCGCCACCTGGTAATCGCTGTCCATCCCACCCGCATCGAGATGTACGAGTCCTTGCTGTTTTTCAAGCGATTAACCGAAAACGAGGTCGCCAATTACGATTTCGCGAATGGCGCACCGGCAGTCGGCGCATCGCTGGATTTACGCAACGCGCCCAAACACTACAAGCGGACCTACGGCCGGAAAAAGCGCAGCAAGAATATGTACGACTACTTCACCAAGTTGAAGATGCCGAACATCGTGTTGCCCAACCGCCGGTACTTCACAACCAACGACCCGGTCATGACCACCGAGTTGCTGGACTATTTTTTCAACCAGCGCACCAACGTATTCCGGATATTGAGCACACGCGAAAAGATGCTGCTGCATTCGATCTACAACCTGCCGGAACATCAAAAAATGTTACCGGCGATAGCAGACGCGCCCGAGGACGGAAAACACCTGCGGCAACACCAGCGTTATTCGTTGAAATGTCCAGGAAATTTCCTGGTTCAAGTGGACGGGAAGGCGGAGCTCGCCAGCTTGCGGGTAGTGGAGCTCTCCAACTTTGGTTTTCTGGCGCACTCCAAAATGGCGATTCCCACCAAACAGTGGGGTGATGCGACGATCCAGCTTGGTAATAACGAACAGTCCACCGTGCGTGCAATGGCCGTGCGCGGAAAGGCCAACGG
>JANYBQ010000086.1 GCA_025360705.1 Betaproteobacteria bacterium
ACTTTCCTTGCCATCGGCCACTTGGCCCAGTCATAAGCGGTCACGTCGGCACCCGAAACACCGGCCACTATCACCCCATAAGCCGCCACCTGTCCGTCGGCCGTCACCCGTTGCGAGAGGATGTCGCGGTCGATCACCATCGACAACGCTTTACGCACGCGAATGTCCTTGAACAGCGGGTCGGCATTGTTCAGCGAGTAATACCGCAAGCCGAGCATCGGCGCGTTGCGGATTTCCTTCGGATACTGCTCTTTGTACTTGTCGTACGTGCCCGGTGGCAGCTGGTAGACCCAGTCGTTTTCGCCCGACTCAAACAGCTTGACGTCGGCGTTTCCGTCTTCAATCGGAAGATAGGTCATCTGCGTAAGCTGGACGTTTTTGGCATCCCAGTAAGTCGTGCTCTTGGCTATTACCAGCTTGCTGTTGACCTGCCAGTCCTTCAGCGTAAAAGCGCCGTTGCCGACGATGTTGCCGGGTTTTGTCCAGTCCTTGCCCAGCTTTTCAAGCGTCGCCTTGTGCACTGGACCAAGCTGCAAATTCGATACTACTTCCGGCAGAAAACCAGCCGGAAACGGCGTCTTGATTTCCAGCGTGTACGCGTCGAGCGCCTTGACGCCCAACTCGGCCGGTGGTTTTTTGCCGTCGATGATTTCCTTCGCGTTCAGCAGGAAAACGCCATACGTCGAGGCGTATTTGGAAGCGGTTGCCGGATCCACAAAACGGCGCATACCGTAGACGAAATCCTCCGCCGTGACACCATCGCCGTTGGACCATTTCGCATTCTTGCGCAGCTTGAAGACCCAGGTCTGGGGGTCGGTTTGCTTCCAGCTTTCCGCCACGCCCGGTACCACCTTGCCATTGGAATCGACGGCGGTCAGTCCCTCGAACAAGTCTCGAATGATATTGTTGGCCGGCACGCCGGAAGCCAGCGCCGGGTCGAGTGTTTCTGGCTCGGAGCCGTTGTTTCGCACCAATTCCTGTTTGTCGTTGAGCTTTACGCCAGCAGGCACGTTGGCTGCAAATGCCAGGCCGCCGTATGCGAGGCCGAGGCTAATCGCCAATGTGCAGGCTTTGATTTTGATGTTCATGAAACACTCCTAAAAGAATTTGCCAACGCGTCGTTTGGCCGGGGCGCAGCGACATCCGTTGCGCTGATCGAGATCGACGTCACGGCATTTGCCGCCGTGCGCGCGACAAGGGTTTAAATATACCGCCAGCTTAAAGGCGGCCCGCTAGGGAGTAACCCTCTTGGCTCGTTTCTGGCTGCCGGTGGTGTTCTGTGGATACCGGGCCCGGGTTGACAGCGGACGGTGGTTGTGGAAATGGATTGAGCCTTGGTCTGCCCGGAGGGGATCGAACCCCCGACCCTCAGCTTAGAAGGCTGATGCTCTATCCAACTGAGCTACGGGCAGAGAGCCGGAGAAAGACTTGAATTAATGGTCGGGGCGAAAGGATTCGAACCTTCGACCCTCTGGTCCCAAACCAGATGCGCTACCAGGCTGCGCTACGCCCCGACGACTCCGTATTCTAACTGCTACCAAGGCTTGCCGGCCGGCACCGGCAATGGTGCCGTGGGATAAAGTCGGCGCCATGCGCAAGAAGAACGGCCCGACGCTTCCGTGGCTTAACGTCGGCGATCCGTTTCCCCCGGTTGACCAGGCTTGGGGACTGGAGTCTGAAGCGCCCGGCTTGCTTGCCGCTGGCGGGCAACTCGATGTTTCGACTCTGCGTGACGCTTATAGCCATGGAATTTTTCCATGGTTCAGCGACGGCCAACCCATTTTGTGGTGGAGCCCCGACCCGCGCATGGTGCTGGAGGTCGAGAACTTCCGCTTGCATCACTCCCTGCGCAAAACGCTGCGGCATTTCAGCAAAACTCCGGGCTGCGAAATTCGTTTCGACTCGGCATTTGCACAGGTAATCCATCAATGCTCCATCAGCCCGCGGTATGGGTCGAACGGCACCTGGATCGTACCGGCGATGGAACAAGCCTACATCGATTTTTACCGCGCCGGATACGCACACAGCGTAGAGACATGGATCGATGGAGAACTGGTTGGGGGCCTTTACTGCGTTGCGCTGGGCAAAGCGGTTTTTGGCGAATCCATGTTCAGCAAGCGCAGCAACATGTCTAAAATCGCACTCGCTGCCTTGACATGTTTTTGTAGAGCCCACGCTATTCAGCGAGTCGATTGCCAACAAAATACGCGCCATTTGGCTTCCATGGGAGCGGCTGAAATGTCTCGCTGCAGCTTCCTGGAAACCTGCGCATCGGCCAGGCAGGATGCCGCGCCAGCATGGCATTTTGACGCTTTATACTGGCGCGAACTCCTGCCCGCAAGGCACGCAGACAAGTGACCCATCTCAAGGACCTCCCGCTACAGACTTTGCAGTTTTATGCGACGGCGCCTTACGCATGCAGCTACCTGAGCGGCAGACTGGCTCGCTCGCAGGTGGCCACCCCCAGCCACCTTATCAACAATGCCACTTACTCGGAACTGGTAAGCCAGGGCTTTCGGCGCAGCGGTCTGTTCACTTATCGACCCTACTGTGACGGTTGCCGCGCCTGTACGCCGTTACGCGTGCTTGCCGCGGGGTTTGAACCCGACCGTAGCCAGCGCCGTGCCTGGGCGCGCCATGCCGACCTGCAGGCACGCGTGATCAAGTTGTGTTTTCAGCCGGAGCATTACCAGTTGTACCTGCGTTACCAGAACGGGCGCCATGCCGGTGGTGGCATGGACCAGGACAGCATCGAGCAATACACACAGTTCCTGCTGCAGAGCCGGGTCAATTCACGCTTGGTGGAGTTTCGGGAACCGCCGACGGGCAGCGGCGCCGGCGCGCTAAAAATGGTGTCCATCCTGGACGTGCTGGAAGACGGCATTTCAGCCGTATATACCTTTTATGAACCGGATTTGAATTCGAGTTATGGCACTTACGGTGTGTTGTGGCAAATACAGCAGGCACGCCAACTGGGACTGCCGCACCTGTATCTGGGGTACTGGATAGCCGCAAGTCCAAAAATGAGCTATAAGGCCCGATTCCAGCCACAGCAGATCCTCGTGGATGGCGTATGGATGGCTCGGAGCAACGCGTGAAAAAATCAGACCCCGGCGTCGCAGCCACACCCGCTGTTCAGGTAATTGAACGCATGTTTACCCTGATCAACGTTCTGGCATCGCGTGAAGACGCAATCTCACTCAAGGACATCAGCGAGAAGACTGGGCTGCATCCCTCCACCGCGCACAGAATACTTAACGACCTCGCTATCGGGCGTTATGTGGAGCGTCCGCAGCCCGGCAGCTACCGCCTCGGTATGCGTTTGCTGGAGCTTGGAAACCTAGTTAAAGGTCGGCTGAATGTGCGCGATGCGGCTTTGGCCCCGATGCGCGAACTTCACAGGCGAATTCAGCAACCCGTCAATCTGAGCTTGCGCCAAGGCGATGAACTCGTCTATGTCGAACGTGTATTCAGCGAACGCTCCGGCATGCAGGTAGTTCGTGCCATAGGCGGGCGGGCGCCCTTGCATCTGACTTCCGTCGGAAAGTTATTTCTGGCCGCGGACGATGCGCAACGCATACGCGCCTACGCGGGTCGAACCGGCTTGCACGGCCATACAAAGAACAGCATTACCCAGTTGCCGGCGCTGGAACGTGAATTGTCCAAAGTGCGACAGTATCAATATGCGCACGACAACGAGGAATTGGAATTGGGCGTGCGCTGCATGGCCGCCGGAATTTACGATGACCAGGGCAAGCTGGTAGCGGGTTTGTCGATATCGGCACCCGCCAACCGGATGGACGAGGCATGGCTGGCACAACTGCAAACCACTGCTCAAGACATATCGCACACCATGGGATTCACCCCAAAAGGCGCCAGCGTATAGAAGAATCAGCCGAGTGGTTTGGCAGCAGGCACCGACTCGACCCAGCGCCGAACCCGCTCGGCATCTGCAATCCGCGTTAGCGTGCCGGCGGAATCCAGAAACACCATGATCAGCTTGCGTCCTGCTATCGTGGCCTGCATGACGAGGCAACGACCCGCTTCCGAGATATAACCGGTTTTTTGCAAGCCGATTTGCCATGCAGGATTGTTGACGAGGCGATTGGTATTGTTGAATTGCAGGGTCCGATTTCCAACCTCGACCTCATATCGAGGCGATGTGGACAACTCGCGCATGGTCGGGTCGCCGTAAGCAACGTTGACCAACCTGGCGAGGTCCTGCGCGCTGGACTGGTTCTTGCTGGACAGGCCGGTAGGTTCGACGTAATTAGTGTCGTTCATGCCAAGCGCATGCGCCTTTTGATTCATCAAGCCGACGAAGGTCGCCAAACCACCCGGATAGGTACGGCCCAATGCATGTGCCGCTCGATTCTCGCTCGACATCAGAGCCAGATGCATTAGCTCGCCCCGGCTGAGTTCAGTACCCACCTTGAGTCGCGACCGGCTGCCTTTTTCGGTGTCCACATCGTCTTGCGAGATCACAATCATCTCGTTCGTCGGCAGCTTGGCTTCACTGATGATCAGCCCGGTCATGAGTTTGGTAAGCGAGGCGATGGGCAACACAGCCTGCTCGTTTTTGCTGAACAGCACTTCGCGCGTTTCCTGGTCTATGACCAACGCAACGCTGGACTTCAGATCAAGCGTATCGTGTTTCAGGTGCAACCCGGCGATTTGTCCAAATGAGGGTTTGGCAGCCACGATGACCACTGGCGCGCCGCGCTTGCGTTTAAGCACCGCCACGATCCTGGTGGTACCACGCTTGTTGACAGCCCCCGCTTTGGCCGCCTTAATCGCTGCACTCTTGCTCGTAGCCGCGAACGCCGTCGGCACCATCAGAGCGGCGCAGAAACAGGAAAGAACGAGAAGTCGCGTAGTTTTTTTCAAAGTGTTACCTCGACGCAAGAGATGGTGCATTCACAGGGCCAATGCCGGAGCTTTTGCAAGAACTCAAGTTTAATCAAAAAAAACATGTTAGATCAAGTACTTGCAAGGCTTTTTTAAAGCTGGAAAAAAAATTGCGTCCTAACCCCTTTTTAACGTGAAAGAATCGTACTTCTGAACGAGCTTCCCCCTGACCCAGCGTGGCCGATTGCCAAAGAAGCCAATCTCAGAACTGAATCAGATCAGGCGGGTGCCGGAACAAACCCGTGTTTAACCAACATTTGCAGCCAGCGTGGCGCGTTGCGCGCCACCATCAAAGCCTCGTAATCAACCGTCTTGTCCACGTAGTGCGTCTTTTTGTTCAGCATGGCGTAGATCGTGCGCAGCATCTTGTGCCCCAGCGCCACGATAGAACGCTTGTGACCCTTGCGTACATTGAGGGCTTGAAACTTGTCTTTGAGCGCGCAGCGACTCCTGCCAGCGGCCTGCGCAAATTCGCACAGCAACCGACGCACCCACGCGTTACCTTTTCTGATGCGTCCACTTTTGCGTTTGCCCGCTGATTCGTTGTTGCCTGGACAGATGCCCACCCAGGACGCCAAGCGTTGGGCGCTACCAAACACGCTCATGTCGCCACCAATCTCCACCAGCAGCATGGCTGCACCCATCAGGTCAATGCCGGGCAAGGTTTGCAGCAGCCGCAAGGGCACCTCGTAACCCGCGCCTACCAGCGAGCGCAGCAACTCCGCGTCAAAACGGACCATGCGCGCCTCAAGCTCCTCGATATGCGCCATGATTTCGGTAAGGCAGAACCGATGCGCGGGGGTGATCTCCTCGGCCTGCAAGGCCTCAAAGATATCGTCCCGGCTGGCGCGCAGGCGATTACTGGCCAGGCTCAGCACTTCGGGCACGGTTTTACCAGCGATCAATGCCTTGACCATGGCGCGCGCCGACTGGCCGTGCAGATCAGACACCACCACACCCAGACGAACACCGGCATCGGTTAGCAATTTGTGCAGCCGATTCTTCTCACTCGCGAGCATGCCACCGAGCTTTTGCCGGTGGCGGGCAATGTGGCGCAGGCTGCGCAGATCCGCCTTGGCAACGAAGGAGGCCCGCAGCAGCCCACAGCGTGCCAACGTCGCCAGCCACTGCGCATCGGCCACATCGGTCTTGCGACCCGGAACCGCCTTGACGTGACGGGCATTGACCACCCACGCCACAATGCCAACCGACTCCAAGGCTGCAAATGGACTCTTCCAGTAAATACCGGTGCTCTCCATAACGACAACATCGGGACCAATCGAGCCCGCCCACTGGGCCAGTGCCTTGCGGTCTCTCTTGAAGCCGCCAAATTCGCGCCTCTCCAGTACAGCGGAGCCGTCGGGCTGTTCAACGATGGCACAGGCGCTGATTTGCGCTTGATGCACGTCCAGGCCAATGACGCGCTTGTAGATGGGGGTAAGTTCCATCGATTTCCTCCAGTTTGATTGTGTAAACTTCAAAGCTGGAGGTGCTGTGGTACCCCACCGAAATTGCTTGTCTGACTTTGCAGCCAGCAGCCCTGTTTAACGTGCGATCTCATCGGTAAAACCAATGGAGTCAATTCGGGGTACGAGTCGGTGTGGGTGAGTCAAGTTAGATATCGGGGTGGTACTCCCAAAGAATTTTCTCGGCTTCTACCTCAGCACCTCCATCCTTGAGTTTCTTTCATCTTCCGGGGCGTCGCTCAGGATTCATGAAAGTTAGAGGCAAACGGCCTGATCCGACACGGCGACTGGCATCGCCATTGGGATCAGAGTCGCATTTTTGGGCACAATTTTGGCGCGTGTCAACGCACACACAATGGCCTTCAGGGAAGCAGTCACAAAACTGGCGTCTATACCCACTCCGAACAGCGTGTGCTGCTCGTCGATCCGCAGCTCGAGATAAGCGATTGCGCGCGCATCGGCACCAGCGCCCAATGCATGTTCGTGATAATCCAGAACACGCACCATATGGCCGGTGGCCCGGTTTACCCCGTTAACAAAAGCCTCTATCGGTCCGGTACCCTGCCCGTTCACGGCAACCATTTGCCCGGCGAGTTCCATGCTGGCGGACAACGTAACGCGTTCATGGGCTGAAGCCGCAGCGTCTTCAATGACGTTATGCGTTGGCACAGCCGACGCCGTCAGGTGGTATTCGTTCTCGAACACTTGCCAGATGTCTTTGGCAGTCAGTTCCTTGCCTCCGTCATCCATGACACGTTGTACCGCGTGGCTGAATTCGATTTGTAGCCGCCTGGGCAATTCAACGCCGTATTGGGTTTCGAGCAAATAGGAGATGCCGCCCTTGCCGGATTGGCTATTGACACGGATTACGGCTTCGTAACTGCGGCCCAGATCTTCGGGGTCTATCGGCAGATAAGGAATGTCCCATATCCGGGCGTCCGCCGCGCGTTGAGGCCACAACGCCAATGCCTTCCTGATTGCATCCTGATGCGAACCCGAGAACGAGGTATAGACCAGGTCTCCAACATACGGATGGCGCGGGTGCACCGGCAATTGATTGCAGTATTCCACCGTGCGACGGATCTCGTCGATATTGGAAAAATCGAGTCCGGGCGACACGCCCTGCGTGTAAAGATTCAAAGCAATGTTGACCAAATCCACATTGCCGGTACGCTCGCCATTGCCAAACAGGCACCCTTCGATACGGTCGGCTCCCGCCATCAACGCGAACTCTCCAGCCGCCGTGCCGGTGCCGCGGTCATTGTGCGGATGCACCGACAACACAATCGCGTCGCGGCGCGCCAAATTGTTATGCATCCACTCCATCATGTCGGCGAAAATATTGGGCGTCGAATATTCAACTGTCGAGGGCAAATTGACGATGCACTTGTGTGCGGGTGTGGGCTGCCAGACATCCGTTACCGCATCGACGACGCGTTTGGAAAATTCAAGTTCCGTTCCCGAGAAATGCTCGGGTGAATACTCGAAAGTCCAATAAGTGTCCGATTGTCGGGCGGACAGATTCTGTACCAGACGGGCATTTTCTACCGCCAGTTCCACAATCTGGTTTTCATCCATACCCAGCGCCACACGGCGCATCACGGGTGACGTGGCGTTGTACAAATGCACGATCGCGCATTTGGCGCCTGCCAGCGACTCGAATGTGCGCTGAATCAGATGATCGCGCGCTTGAGTCAGAACCTGAATCGTGACGTTGTCAGGCACCAGGCAATCGTCAATTAGCCGGCGCACGAAATCGAATTCAACTTGTGACGCAGACGGAAAACCCACCTCGATTTCGGTAAACCCGATTGAAACCAGCGCCTGGAACATACGCAGCTTGCGCTCCATATCCATGGGTTCAATCAAGGCCTGGTTACCGTCCCGCAGATCCACACTGCACCACAGCGGCGCACGGGTGATTTGCGCATCTGGCCATGTGCGGCTAGTCAAATGAATTGGGGCAAAAGCCCGGTATTTGGTGCTGGGTTGCTTCAACATCGTGGTTCCTTGATTGAGGGGTTACCAGCAACCCAAAAGAAAACGGCTCGTTGCTGGTGCATACGAGCCGTTTGATCGATTAGCGTGCGCTACCGTCTTCGCCCGTATTGGCGTTGCAGTAGTAGTGCTAGTGCGATTTTTTTCATATCGTGAATATAACACGAAATTTGCGGAATGGACTCGCCAGCGCAGGCTGGTTCAATGCAAACCGCGCTCATCCGGTTCGTCGGTGGAGATACTGATGACGCTGGTCTGCAAACCCTTGGCCTTGCGCCAGACGTAGATCACGTAACCGCTGATTCCATAAGCCGCAAATACGGCAAACATGGATGGCGCAGGATAGATACTGACTGCACCGATGCCAAGTGCCACCAACACAATGACTATAAAAGGCACGCTTTTTTTCATGCCGATGTCCTTGAAACTGTAAAACGGTACATTCGTCACCATTGTCAATCCAGCGTACAAGGACAAGCCAAAAATTTCCCAGGCAACGCTTGGTCCTTTGACCCCCAATTCGTTCATAAAATATATAAAACTGGCGATGATTGCCGCTGCGGCAGGCGACGGCAGCCCCTGAAAATACCGTTTGTCCACCACTGCGGTATTTACATTGAAACGGGCCAGGCGCAATGCGGCACAGGCGCAATAAACAAAAGCCGCGATCCAGCCCCAACGCTCCAGACCGCGCAATCCCCACTCATAGGCAATCAGCGCCGGCGCTGCGCCGAAAGACACCATGTCCGACAACGAGTCCATCTGTTCACCGAAGGCGCTCTGCGTGTTGGTCATCCGCGCTACACGGCCATCCAGACTGTCAAGCACCATTGCGCAAAAGACACCGATAGCCGCCATGTCGAAGCGGCCATTCATGGCCATCACAATCGAATAAAAGCCGCCAAACAAGGCCGCCAGCGTCACCAGATTCGGCAAGATGTAGATACCCTTGCGGCGCTTGGGCACCACTATGGTTTCTACATCATCCAAATCCGGATCGCTGTTGTGGGTCATATGTCGGGCGTAGTCACTTGGTCACGAAGACGTTAATTGCGGGACTGATCGACCAGTTTGTTCTTCTTGATCCAGGGCATCATCGCGCGCAGCGACTCGCCCACGGTTTCGATCTGATGCTCGGCCATCAACCGGCGGCGACTCAACAGAGTTGGCGCGCCGGCCTTATTCTCGAGAATGAAACTTTTGGCGTATTCGCCGCTTTGAATGTCTTTCAGCATCTGGCGCATGGCATCTTTGGTGGCGCTTGTGATGATCTTCGGGCCGCTGACATATTCGCCATATTCCGCATTGTTGGAAATCGAGTAATTCATGTTGGCAATACCACCCTCATAAATCATGTCCACGATCAACTTCAGTTCGTGCAGGCATTCGAAGTACGCCATCTCGGGCGCATAACCGGCTTCGACCAGTGTTTCAAAACCGGCCTTGATTAGCTCCACCGTGCCACCGCACAGAACCGCTTGTTCACCGAACAAGTCGGTCTCGGTTTCCTCACGGAAGTTGGTCTCGATGATGCCGGCCTTGCCGCCTCCATTGGCCATCGAATAACTCAACGCCATATCCCGGCTGCGGCCGGACTTGTCCTGCGCAATGGCGATCAGGTGCGGCACGCCGCCACCTTGGGTGTAGGTACCGCGCACCGTGTGGCCCGGTGCTTTGGGCGCGACCATCCAGACATCCAGGTCCGCGCGTGGCGTAACCAGGCCATAGTGCACGTTAAAGCCATGCGCGAATACCAGCGCCGCGCCGGACTTGATGTTGGGTGCGATGTCATTCGTATACACGGTGCCGATTTGCTCATCGGGCAACAAAATCATGACTACGTCGGCGGACTTCACGGCGTCGGCCACTTCGGCCACCTTCAGGCCGGCTTTTTCCACCTTGGGCCACGAAGCGCCGCCCTTGCGAAGACCCACCACCACCTTGACCCCACTGTCATTCAGATTCTGGGCATGGGCGTGACCCTGGCTGCCATAACCGATGATCGCCACGGTTTTACCTTTGATCAAGCTCAGGTCGCAATCCTTGTCGTAATAAACTTTCAATTTCTTCTCCTTGGTAGAAAATCAAACCCGCAAAATCCGCTCGCCGCGGCCAATGCCGCTGCATCCAGTGCGCACCGTTTCCAAAATCGCACCGCGCTCGATGGCTTCCAGGAAAGCGTCGTTTTTAGACTGCACCCCTGTAAGCTCGATCGTGTAACTCTTCTCGGTGACGTCGATGATGCGCCCCCGAAAAATATCGGCCCTGCGTTTCATCTCCTCGCGCTCTTTGCCCACCGCGCGCACTTTGACCATCATCAATTCGCGTTCGGTGTACGCCCCTTCCGTCAGATCCACCACTTTGACGACCTCGATCAGGCGGTTGAGGTGTTTGGTGATCTGCTCAATGACATCGTCGGATCCGGTCGTCTGTATCGTCATGCGCGACAGACTGGGATCTTCGGTTGGCGCCACGGTCAGCGACTCGATGTTGTATCCGCGCGCCGAGAACAATCCCACCACCCGCGACAACGCGCCGGGTTCGTTCTCTAGCAAAACTGCAATGACATGTTTCATGACTGGATTCCTCTTTTCGCTGCCCTCCCCAGGTCGCGGTAACAACCAGGCTTGGCAAGCAATAGACTCATCGATAGGTGAATGGACAGCCCGCCGACGCGCTTCCATGCGCGACGCCGGAACGACTGGACAGGAGCTAAAGGTCCTCTGACCCGAGCAGCATTTCTGTAATGCCCATGCCGGCCTTGACCATTGGAAAAACGTTTTCAGTCGGGTCGGTACGGAAATCCATAAACACCGTTCTGTCCTTGAGTTTGCGCGCTTCGCGCAGCGCCGGCTCCACATCCTGGGGCTTCTCGATCAACAGGCCAACGTGCCCATAAGCCTCGGCCAGCTTGACGAAATTGGGCAGCGCGTCCATATAGCTATGGCTATAACGCCCCTCGTAGTCGATTTCCTGCCATTGACGCACCATGCCGAGATAACGGTTGTTGAGCGCCACGATCTTGATCGGCGTGTTGTATTGCAGGCAGGTCGACAATTCCTGGATACACATCTGCACCGAGCCTTCACCCGTGACACAAAAAACTTCGCTTTCAGGTTTTGCCAGCTTGATGCCCATGGCATACGGTATTCCCACCCCCATCGTCCCCAAGCCACCGGAATTGATCCAGCGCCGCGGCTGGTCGAACCGGTAATACTGCGCGGCCCACATCTGGTGCTGCCCCACGTCCGACGTGATGTAAGTATCCGAGTCCCTGGTCATGTTCCAGAGCGTTTCAACCACGTACTGCGGCTTGATGACATCGCCTTTACCGTGGTCGTATTTCAGGCAATCACGTTTGCGCCAGCCTTCTATCGTGTCCCACCAGACCCCCAAGGCATTCGCATCCGGTTTGACTGAGCCTTCGCGGATCATCGAGATCATTTCGGTCAAGACGTCTTTTACATCTCCAACTATTGGAATGTCGACCTTGACCCGCTTGGAAATGCTGGATGGATCGATATCGATGTGGATGATCTTGCGTTCATTCTGCGCAAAATGCTTCGGGTTGCCGATGACACGGTCATCGAACCTGGCTCCCACTGCCAGCAACACGTCGCAACTCTGCATCGCGTTGTTAGCCTCGACCGTTCCATGCATTCCCAGCATTCCCAGAAATTTGCGGTCACTGGCGGGATACGCGCCCAATCCCATCAGGGTATTGGTGCAGGGGTAACCCAACATATCAACCAAGGTGCGCAATTCGACGGACGCGTTGCTTGCCACTACGCCGCCGCCGGTGTAGATATAAGGTCGCTTGGCCGCAAGCAACAACTGAAGCGCCTTGCGGATTTGCCCGCCGTGCCCTTTGCGCACCGGGTTATAGGAACGCATGGTTATCGATTTCGGGTAACCGTCGTAAGGCGCCTTTTTATACGAGATGTCTTTGGGTATATCCACCACTACCGGCCCAGGACGACCGGTACGGGCGATGTGAAACGCTTTTTTCATCACGTCCGCCATGTCGCGGGGATCCTTGACCAGGAAGTTGTGTTTGACGATCGGTCGCGTGATGCCTACCGTATCGCATTCCTGGAAAGCGTCGAGTCCGATCGCCGGCAGTGGCACCTGCCCGGTGATGACAACCATCGGAACGCTGTCCATGTAGGCGGTCGCTATGCCGGTCACCGCGTTGGTCACGCCGGGGCCCGATGTGACCAGCGCCACGCCAACCTCACCGGTTGCGCGGGCGTACCCATCGGCGGCATGCACTGCCGCCTGTTCATGGCGCACCAGAATATGCTGAATCGTGTCCTGCTTGTAAAACGCGTCGTAGATATGCAAGACCGCGCCGCCGGGATAACCCCAGATGTATTTCACGCCTTCGGCCTGGAGGGCCTTGACCAGTATTTCCGCGCCGCGAAGCTCGACGGCTTGAGCAGGCGCGGCGCAGGCGGGGGAGCACGCTGCAGGCGTCGCCGCAGCGGCCGAGGCAAGCTCGGCTTTGGAAATTTCCATGATGAACCTTTGTGAATTTCTCTGACGAAAGACCTTGGGTGCTCCTTCGCAAACACTTGTGATGCTGCGTCGGAACTTGAGGTCAAAGCCACAGGCGCACCGAATATTGCGCCAAACCATGACCCGTTTGCGGTTTGAATTGCAGGCAGGATTATTGCATTTCGCGCTCGCCGCTGTAGGCCAATCGATCCAGATAGAACTGGCCAATGCCATAATTTGCGCAAATTCGCACCAGAAAAACAGACACGGTGCGGCCAACATCAAGCCTTTCTATCCAGCTGCCCCGGCCGATCTCACTTGGCAACCGAACAAGAACTGTCCGACTTCCTGAAAAGCGTCGAAAAGCGAGCTTTCAAGCGTTCGATCTACCACGTGCGCAACGAAGAGTCGGCGCTGGACATCGTGCAGGACAGCATGATGAAACTGGCGGAGCATTACGGTGACAAACCTGCGTCGGAACTGCCGATGTTGTTCCAGCGCATCCTGGTCAATTGCACGCTGGACTGGTTCCGGCGAAACAAGACCCGCAATGCGCTGTTCTCCAACATAAGCGATTTCGAATCCCCGGGCGAGGACGGGGATTTCAATCTATTGGAAACTTATGCCGGCCCGGAAGACTCCCAACAAAGCGAAAGTGCCGAAGACGTGACCCGGCGGGCCCAGATTTTGCGTGGCATCGAACTGGAAGTCCAGCAATTGCCCGGACGTCAACGGGAAGCCTTCATGATGCGTTACTGGGAAGAGATGGACGTTGCAGAAACCGCTGCCGCCATGGGCTGCTCGGAAGGCAGTGTCAAAACGCACTGCTCCAGGGCAGTGCAGGCCCTTAGCAAAGCACTGCGGGCAAAAGGGATCACGTTATGACGAACTCACACCTACACCAGACAGAAGTCCTGCAGGACCGTTACGGCCTGAAGGTCGCGGCGCGGCTGTCCGCCGGTGCCGCGGAGTTGCCGCATGACATTTCCGAGCGCCTGCGCGTAGCCCGGACCCAAGCCTTGGTCAAACGTAAAGTTCATAAGTCGGTAGGTGCCACTTCGGTTCTGTCATCGGGCGGTTCCGCTGCTTTGGGGTTTGGTGAGGAAGATGTAACGTGGTGGGGCCGTGTCGCATCCGTGTTGCCGCTGCTGGCACTGGCGATTGGACTGGTAACAATCAATGCGGTTCAGAACGACAACACCGCCAAGGAATTGGCAGCCATCGATGCAGCCTTGTTGGTGGACGATTTGCCGCCGGCAGCTTACGCCGATCCCGGCTTCGCCCAGTTCATCAAGGTTAGCCACGATCAAACGCAATAAGTTTGGTGCCCGGCATGCCTCTGCACCCTTTGCGAATATCTGCTTATGTTGGGTTCGAGTCCCTGGGTCTTCGGGCGCTTGTTTTCATCCCATTGGCCTTGCTGATTGGCGGCTTTCCGGCGTATGCACAAACCCCGGCAGCGGGCGCAGCCAAGCCCGGGGTTGCCAAGGTCCAAAGCCCGGAATCCATTTCCAAACCGAGCTGGTCGAAATTGACGCCAGCGCAACAGGTCGCGCTGATGCCATTGGCCTCCGCCTGGAGTGGTATTAGCGAAGGCCAAAAGCGCAAGTGGATTGCGTTGTCTCAAAACTATCCGGCCCTGTCCGATGCGGAGCGCACGACCTTGCATGGTCGCATGACCGAGTGGGCTGCTCTCAGCCCCGAGCAACGCAATCAGGCCCGGCTTAATTTCGCCCAGACCAAACAGTTATCGACTGAAGAAAAAAAGACCCAGTGGAAGGCCTACCAGGCACTGAGCGCTGAGCAAAAAAAGCAATTGGCATCGGGAGCGCACCCAAAAGCTATTGGGGCGGCGCCAGCTGTCGCACCCTCGGCGTCCAACAAGCTCGCCGCCGTGCCGATCACGCGATCCGAACCGCGCAACCCCGCCGGTGCCGCATCCAGGCCGCGCGCTTTCGTCAGCCCCCGGATTGCGGGCGCGGCATCGCGACCTGTGGCACAACCCTAATTCGTGCCCGCGGTGGCTCCCAAGCAGCTTGTTGTCGGCGCTTCCGTCGCCTCCGGACCCACGGTTCTGGCAAACGGGTTGACGGCGCCCCCATTGATGCGGCGCATGGCCTGCTGGTTGTACGAAGGCATGTTGCTGTTCGGGGTTGTGTTTATCTCCGGTTACCTGTTCGGAACCCTCAGCCAGACCCGCCACGCGCTTGATAACCGGCACGCCCTGCAAGCCTTTGTATCCGTAGTTTTTGCAATCTATTTCACCTGGTTCTGGAGCAAGGGCCAAACCCTGGCGATGAAAACCTGGGATATACGTCTGGTTGATGCGTCCGGCCAGCCGGTAACGCAGCCGCGCGCGCTGGCGCGCTACCTTCTTAGCTGGTTGTGGTTATTGCCGCCGCTGGCAGCGATTGCACCGCTTGGCCTGTCACTGGGCGAATCGTTTGTGGTTGTTGCCGGCTGGGTGGCCGTCTGGGCCATCTTGAGCCGCTTTCATCCGCAACGGCAATTCTGGCACGACGCCTGGGCCGGAACCCGCTTGGTGTCCAGCATCAGACGTGCGACATGAAAGCCTTGGCCCGCACCCGCGCGAATCTTCAAGAAACCCGCATCGGCCTCAATCGGATATGGCACGCGGGCCGATATTCGATGCAGGGTCTGCGCACCGGCTGGAACGAAACCGCTTTTCGCCAGGAGGCGCTTTTAGCGGTGCTGCTGGTGCCGCTGGGGTTTTGGCTTGGGCAAAGTTGGGTGGAGCGTTCCTTGCTCGCCGGCGCCGTGGTAATGGTGCTGATTGTCGAGTTGCTCAACACTTGTGTCGAGGCGGCTATCGATCGTGTTGGACCGGAGTGGAACGAGCTGTCGAAACGCGCCAAAGACATGGGCAGCGCCGCCGTATTCCTGAGCCTGTTGATATGTTGCGGCACCTGGGCCGGCGCTTTATGGCACCGGTTTGCGCCATAAGGCCTGGAGCTCAGACTGCAGTTTCGTCCTCTTCCCCGGTCCGGATACGCACTACGCGTTCGACCGAGGTCACAAAAATCTTGCCATCGCCGATCTTGCCGGTGCGCGCCGCCTTGACGATGGCGTCAACGCAGCGGTCCACTTCACCGCTTTTGACCACCACCTCCACCTTGACTTTGGGCAAAAAGTCAACCACGTACTCGGCACCGCGATACAGCTCGGTATGGCCTTTCTGCCGCCCGAAACCCTTGA
>JANYBQ010000120.1 GCA_025360705.1 Betaproteobacteria bacterium
GTGTACGTGGCATCCTGCGCGGCGAGGGCCGCGCGCGACCGTTGTTTTCCGCGCCGGAAATTTCGCCGGTCGCGGCCGAACTGCGTGCCAGGCTGCGCGACCTGGAGGACGAACACCGGCGCGCGCTGGGTCCGCGGACTGCGTGGGACCCGGAACGGCTTCGCACTTTGCTGCATACGCAGCTAAGGGGCGACCAGGTGATCGTGGTGTCCAATCGCGAGCCGTATATCCATGAAAAGACTGTGGGCGGCATCGTCGTCAAGCGGCCGGCCAGCGGATTGGTCACCGCGGTTGAGCCGGTAATGCGCGCCTGCTCGGGCACCTGGATCGCGCACGGTAGCGGCAGCGCCGACCGTTCGGTGGTAGACCGCCACGACCGGGTGCGCGTGCCACCCGGCAAGGACGAATATGAGTTGCGCCGCATCTGGCTTACGGCTGAGGAAGAAAGCGGCTATTACGGCGGCTTTGCCAATGAAGGTATGTGGCCGCTGTGCCATGTGGCGCATGTGCGTCCGGTGTTCCGCGAGTCCGACTGGAACTATTACCGCGCCGTAAACCAGCGTTTCGCCGATGCCGTGGTGGAAGAGGCGCATGGCGAGGACCCGGTAGTGCTGGTCCAGGACTACCACTTTGCGTTGTTGCCCGCGATGATCCGCGCCAAACTGCCGCGCGCCACCATCATTACCTTCTGGCATATTCCATGGCCCAATCCGGAGTCGTTCGGCATCTGTCCGTGGCGGCGCCAGATTCTGGAGGGCATGCTGGGCAGCACTATCCTCGGTTTTCACACGCGTTTCCATTGCAAGAATTTCATCGAAACCGTGGACCGGTATCTTGAAGCGCGGATTGAACACGAACACTCAACCATCTCGTTTCGCAAAAAGAAAACGCTGGTGGAAAGTTACCCGATATCGATCGAATGGCCCAGTGAAGCCTCCATGCAGGCATTGCCGCCGATAGCCGAAAGCCGACGCGTGGTGTTCGAGCGCTTCAATCTTCCCGACAACACCTGTCTGGCCGTGGGTGTGGATCGCTTCGATTACACCAAGGGTATTCTGGAACGCCTGCATGCGGTCGAGCATCTGCTGGAAACCCGCCCCGAGTGGATCGGCCGGTTTGTGTTCTTGCAGGTGGCTGCGCCAACGCGCAGTGCGCTGGAAGAATACCGGCTGTTTCAGGAGCGTATCGAACGCGTCACGCAGCATATCAACGAGCGTTTTGGGCGCAAGGGTTACCAGCCGGTACATCTGCTGGCACAACACCATGAACACGACGCCGTGACGGAGTTGTTCCGCGCCGCCGACATCTGCGTGGTGACTAGCCTGCACGATGGCATGAACCTGGTCTGCAAGGAGTTCGTGGCGGCCCGGGACGATGAACACGGCGTGCTGATATTGAGCCGCTTCGCGGGCGCGGCGGGCGAAATGCCGGAGGCCTTGATCGTGAACCCCTACCACGTCGAGGAAACCGCCAATGCGCTGCATCGGGCCGCGACCATGCCGCCGGCCGAACAGCGCGAACGCATGGCCAGCCTTCGCATGACGGTGCGCGAGTTCAACGTGTTTCGTTGGGCTGGGCATATGCTCGCCGATGCCGGGCGCTCGCGCCTGCGCGAACGCATAGATGCACGTGTCGAGCGACACAGTTCAGAGTGAGATGAAGCATCTTTTTGCACCCGAGGGCGAAGCGGCCCTGATTGCCACGATGGCCCTGCGCCCGCTGCTCGCATTCGATTTCGACGGCACGCTCGCGCCCATCGTGGCGCGGCCCGACGACGCGCGTGTATCGCAGGCGGTGGCGAGGCGTCTGGACCGGCTGGCGGCCACCTTGCCGTTGGCTATCATTTCCGGTCGCAAAGTGGCGGACGTGCGGACACGACTGGCTTTCGAGCCGCGTTACATCATCGGCAATCATGGCGCCGAAGATCCCTCTGTCGCTGTGCCGGTGGACAGATCCCGAACGTTCGACGCACTGCGTGAACGCCTGCGCGAACACGCCATTGAACTGGAAGCCGCCGGGGTGGGCGTGGAGGACAAACAGCAGTCCTTCGCCTTGCACTATCGCTTGTCGCGAGATCGGGAAAAGGCGTATCGATTGATCACCCATCTGCTTTCAGGCCTGGGCCCCGAGGTGGAAATGTTCGGCGGCAAGATGGTGGTAAACGTTGTCGCGGCGGCGTCCCCCGACAAGGCCGACGCCCTGGCGCAATTGCTTCGGAGAAGCGGTGCGCGCGGTGCTGTATTTGTCGGTGACGACTTCAACGACGAACCGGTCTTCGCGCGCGCGCAAACGTCTTGGCTAACGGTCCGGGTCGGACGCGACGACCCGACATCGCGGGCCATGTTCTGTCTCGACAATTTTGCCGAGGTTGCCAGCATGCTGGACCGCATGCTGGCCGTGCTGGACGATCTGAACGCCCCCGTTTGACGCGCGTCGGGTTACGCTCCAGGGTTACAGGAACCAGAGCAGCGTGATCAACGCAAATAGCGGGATCAGAATGGCGCCCGACCAGGCCATATAACCGAAAAAGCTGGGCATCTTTACACCCATGTCTTCGGCGACGGCCTTGACCATCAGGTTGGGCGCGTTTCCGATGTAGCTGTTGGCGCCCATGAACACCGCGCCCGCGGAAATGGCGGCCAGTGTGGGGGCCAGCGTAGTCATCAGCGCCCGCGGATCGCCACCCGCCGTGTTAAAAAACACCAGATAAGTGGGTGCGTTGTCCAGGAAAGAACTGAGCACCCCGGTGGCCCAGAAATACATGGCTGGATTCGGCGAACCGTCGGCCCGCGTGACGGCTTGAATTACAGCGCCAAACGGTCCGTTGGCACCGGCTTTCAACATCGCGATAACCGGAATGATGGTCAGAAAAATGCCGGCGAATAACTTGGCTACCTCCTGCATCGGTCCCCAGGAGAACTGGTTGTCCCGATGTACCTGGCCCGGCGTGAGCTTGAGCGATAGCAGGGTGATAACGATCAAGCCCGCGTCCCGTACCAGACCGGGTAGACCCACTTCGGTGTCAAATACATGGAATGCCACAGGCGACTTCCAGAATCCACTTAAAAGTACCAGGCAGACGACCGCGCCCAGCAGCCAGAAATTGATCGCGCCATCGAAGCCGATACCTTGCGTGTCGGGTGTCGGATCGAGCGCCAGGACATCTTCCTTGCGGTGGAAAAACCACCAGTCCAGAGCAAAGAACAGTGCCAGCAGTGAGCCCACCAGAAAAAGCGTTTCAGGTAGCAGATGGCCCACGGTCCAGAAAAAATCGACCCCCTTGATGAAACCCAGGAACAGCGGCGGATCGCCCAGCGGGGTCAGCGAGCCACCCGCATTGGAGACAATGAAGATGAAGAAAACTACCAGATGCGCCTTGTGGTCCCGGTTGTCGTTGGCACGTATCAGCGGGCGAATCATGAGCATCGACGCGCCGGTGGTTCCCATGACGCTGGCCAGCACCGAGCCCAGTGCCAGCATGCCGGTATTGAGCGCCGGGCTGCCGTGAAGATTGCCGCGGATGTAAATGCCACCTGCTACCGTGAAAAGCGCCGTCAGCAAAATAATGAATGGGATGTACTCAGCCAGCAGCGCATGCGCAAAACTCACGCTTGCGGTAGCCGGGCCGAATATCAAGGCGAATGGAATCAAAAAAGCCAGTGACCAGGCGGCTGCCACCTTGCCGAAATGGTGGTGCCAGAAAGATGGCAACAACAGCGGCATCAAGGCGATCGAGAGCAGGATGCCGGCAAACGGCAACGCCCAGAGCGCGGACAGGCGCGTGCCGTCGACATCCGATGCCAGGGCCGGATCGGCCCACCACCGCAACCACGGCACTACCACGACGGTCTTCAATGCCCGGCACCGGTTGGGTTCGGTGCGCCGTGCGG
>JANYBQ010000136.1 GCA_025360705.1 Betaproteobacteria bacterium
CGTCCGGCGGGGCGGCGGCATATCACAACGCTGAACTGGCTTCGGTCGTTCAAGGGCGCTTGGAAATCACCTGATCGACCAGGCCGTAATCCTTGGCTTCTTCAGCTGAAAGGAAATAGTCGCGCTCAGTATCGCGTTCGATTTTTTCCAGCGGCTGGCCAGTGCGTTCGGCCAAAATCTTGTTCATCTGCGCCTTGGTTTTCAGAATGTCGCGTGCATGAATTTCAATGTCGGTCGCCTGGCCGCGCGCGCCGCCCAGTACCTGGTGGATCATGACCTTCGAGTTGGGCAGCGAGAAGCGTTTACCCTTGGCACCGGCGGCCAACAGGAACGCCCCCATACTGGCCGCAAAGCCGGTGCATAAAGTCGAGACGTCGGGCTTGACGAAATTCATCGTATCGAAAATAGCCATGCCTGCCGTCACGGATCCGCCCGGTGAATTGATGTAGAACGAAATGTCCTTATCCGGGTTTTCGCTTTCCAGAAATAATAGCTGCGCGACCACAAGATTGGCGGTCTGGTCGTTGACCTCTCCCACCAGAAAGATCACCCGCTCTTTCAGCAGACGGGAGTAAATGTCGTACGAGCGTTCACCGCGGCCCGACTGCTCGATAACCATGGGCACCAAGCCCAGACCTTGCGTTTCCAAATTACCGTCTCGAAAGTTCATGATGTTTCCAAATCTCGTTTGAACGGACACAACCTGCCCGAACATGGCACATGGGGTTTACCACGGCAACTACAAGCCCGCGCTCGGCGAGCAGCACGGTCATTGACTCTGACCCATCAACTCATCGAAATCGATTGTCTTTTCGCTGATTTTGGCATTTGCGAATACGTAGTCGGTCACATTGTTCTCTATCACGACCGCCTCGACCTCGGCCATGCGTTTGTTGTCTCCGTAATACCAACGCACGACTTCTGACGGCTTTTCATAGCTGGCGGCCAACTCATCGATGTGCGCCTTGATTTGCTCGGGACGTGCCGATAAACCGTGCGCTCGAACCAGCTCCGCCACCACCAGCCCCAAACGCACGCGGCGTTCGGCCTGGGGCTTGAAAATATCTTCCGGAATCGGCGCCTTGTCGGCGTCCTTGACGCCACGCTGCTTGAGGTCGGCACGCGCGCCTTCGATCATGCGCTGCATCTCGGACTGCACGCTGGCGTTGGGCAAATCCAGTTCCGCCCGCGAGGCCAGCGCGTCCAGAGCGGCTTGTTTGTTACGCGAAAGCAGGCGGAATTTGACTTCACGCTCGAGGTTCTTGCGAATGTCGGCGTGCAGACCTTCCACGCTGGCGTCCGCAATACCCAGCGACTTGGCCAAGGCTTCGTTGACTTCGGGCAAATTCGCGGCCTCGATCTTCTTCACCGAAACCATGAAGTCGGCCGTCTTGCCGGCCACATCCTTGCCGTGATAGTCGCCGGGAAATGCGAGCTGAAAAGTCTTGCTCTCGCCGGTTTTCATACCCGCCGTAGCCTCTTCGAATTCCTTGAGCATCTGGCCATCGCCCAAAATGAATTGAAAGTCCTCGGCCTTGCCGCCAGAAAACGGCTCGCCATCGATCTTGCCTTCGAAATCAACCGTCGCACGGTCGCCGATCTGAGCTGCGGCGTCATGCGCGCGTTGCGCAAAGGTACGCCTTTGTTTGCGCAGTATGTCGAGCGTCTTGTCGATTGCCGCTGTTGTCACTTCCGCCGAAAGTTTTTCCACCTCGGCGCCGGCCAGATCGCCCAGCTTGACTTCCGGGTAAACCTCGAAGACTGCGTCGAACGCCAGTTCACCTTCGGGTGAACCTTCCTTTTCAGTGATACGCGGCTGTCCGGCCACGCGTAATTTGGCTTCGTTGGCCGCGCTGGCAAACGCCGCGCCCACTTTGTCGTTCATGACTTCAGAGTGAACCGAATAGCCATAACGCTGGGCGACCACGTTCATCGGCACCTTGCCGGGGCGGAACCCATCCATCTTGACAGTCTTGGCCAAACGCTTCAACCGGGAATTGATCTCGGTCTGGATCACATCCATGGGCAACGTCAAGGTCATCTTGCGCTCGAGCTTTTCGAGGGTTTCCACCGTCACAGCCATGTAATTTCTCCTATTTATTGAGGGACCATTCCAGTCCCGGGTGATTGGTGCGCGGATTGCCGGAGGCAGGCCCTGAACCTTAAATTCGTTGCCTTGCACATCTTCGTTGTCCCAGGCCAAATAAGAACAAGTCTGCAATTTTAGGCAACCCTCGATTCTAGCGCGACGCGCTTCGAGTGCTTCAGCGGGCACAACCGCCATGGGTGCACTGGCCCGTCCCTCACGAGTGACAAATGCGGGGGCCTGTGGCTCTTTTTGAAGAGCTTCTCCAACGCACACTGCGACTCCCAACAGCACTATGCCGTCTGCAAATACGCCATCGTTATTGGTCGGGATCGGCGCAATATGTAGACGCAGCCGATACATGAATGCATATTGATCGGCATGGGATGAATCGCGGAGTTAGTCTAGGCGGACATTCGCGCAGTTTGGATCAGTGAGCGGACCAAACTACAAGATCTATAACGTACGCCCCTTGGAAGGCTCTAAAAGCAATCCAGGGGGCCCACGCATTTGCAAAGCCGCCCCGCCGTGGGTTTCCCTAAG
>JANYBQ010000144.1 GCA_025360705.1 Betaproteobacteria bacterium
CGCGCGCCGCGGATCTGCCAAACCTCGTGGTCGAGACCATCGCCACACCGTCACCCAACAATTTCCTGGGCTTCAAGGGCGTGGGCGAACTGCCGACCAACGGCGCGCCCGCGGCCGTCGCCAACGCCGTGCTCGATGCGCTGCGGCCGTTCGGAGTGCGCCATATCGACATGCCGCTTACGGCACACAAGATCTGGACGGCGCTCGAGGCCGCTACGAAGCGCTGAGTCGCTTCAACGACGCGGCAAGGGCCTGACGCGCTGCCGGCGGCTGTTCGGCGATGGCCGATGCCACGAGCTTCAATTCGCTGCGCAGGGTGTGGATCTGGTCGATCAGTGCAACCACGGCCTCGTCGATCCTTGCCCATCAGGCCGCGCGCTTGCTGGACGAGCCGGACGCCTGGGGCGAGACCGACCTGTCGGTGGAAAACCTGGCCGCGAAGATGGGCGTCAGTGACCGGCATCTGCGCCGCATCTTCGAGGCCAAGCTGGGTGTGTCGCCGATGCAGTACCTGCAAACGCGCCGGCTGCTGACCGCCAAACAGTTGCTGGCCGACACCAACCTGCCGATCACCCAGGTTGCGCTGGCCAGCGGTTATGCCAGCCTGCGCCGTTTCAACGCGGCGTTTGTGGCGCACTACAAACTCAATCCGACGCAGTTGCGGCGGGCTGGCGCCACATCATCGGGGCGCGGCATTCGCGTCAAGCTGGGGTACCGACCGCCTTACGACGTACCGGCCATGGGCGCTTTCCTGAAGCTGCGCAAGGTCAACACGATCGAACTGGTGACCAGCGACGCCGAACACACGCGTATCGGGCGCACCTTGCGGGTGCAAAGCGCCGGCAAGACCTATGAAGGCTGGTTGATGGCCGAGTTCGAGCCGGCGCGTTCCCAGTTGGTACTGCAGGTCAGCGACTCGCTGCGCGAGGCGCTGCCGACGGTGATACGCCGCGTACGCAGCATGTTCGACCTGGATGCTGACCCGCATGCGATCAACCAAGTGCTGCACGCCAGTTTCCCGGACGGTGACGGTCTGCGCGTGCCGGGCGGGCTGGACGGTTTCGAGCTTGCCGTACGGGCCGTGCTGGGGCAACAGATTACCGTGGCGGCCGCCCGCACATTGGCGCAGCGCCTGGTGGACAGATTCGGCGATGCCATCGACACACCCTACCCCGGTCTTACACGGTTGTTCCCAACGGCCGCCGTGTTGGCTCTGGCCAGCGCCGATGCCATCGGCGCGCTGGGCGTCGTGAAGCAGCGCCAGCGCGCGATCCAGGCTCTCGCGCAGGCGGTTGCGGGTGGACAGTTGCACTTGAACGCAGGCGCCGATGTAGCCGCCACCATCCAGGCGCTTACCGCGTTACCCGGCATCGGCGACTGGACCGCGCAATACATTGCCATGCGCGCCTTGCGCTGGCCGGACGCGTTTCCCGCCGGCGACGTGGCGCTGCACAAGGCCTTGGATGTGCAGCAGCAAAAACATCCGGCGCGCGAGGCCGAAGCCCGGTCCCAGATCTGGCGGCCCTGGCGCAGTTATGCGGTGTTGCGCGCGTGGAGCACCCTGCCCGCACCCGCGAGAAAAACACTGCCGGCCTGACTTCAGCACAGGTTCATGTCCAGCTGAACGCACGCCCCTTCGCCATTCGATTTGCCATCCATACCCACAGGAGTTGCCATGAAATTCGATAGCAGCATCGTGAAGACCACATTCGACAGCGCGCTCGGCCCGATGACTTTGGCGGCCACCGACCAGGGTCTGGCGGGCGTCTGGTTCGACGACCAGCAGCATCGGCCCGATGACACCCAGTGGCCGGTGCAGGCCGACCATCCGGTGCTTCAAAACGCAGTACAGCAACTGGAGCAATATCTGGCCGGCGAACGCAGTGATTTCGACTTGCCGCTGGACCTGCGCGGCGGTACCCCGTTCCAGCAATCGGTCTGGCAAGCGCTGCTAAAGATACCTGCTGGCGGCACCACGAGTTATGGCGTCATCGGTAGCCGCGTTGGCAACCCGCAGGCGGTGCGGGCAGTGGGCGCGGCGGTGGGCCGCAACCCCATCGGTATCATCGTGCCCTGCCATCGGGTGATGGGCGCCGACGGGTCGTTGACCGGTTATGCCGGTGGGCTGCATCGCAAACAGGCATTGCTCAAGCTTGAAACCTCCACTGCATGAAAACGCAACTTCAGCGCCGGCTGACAACTGCCCGCAAGGCTTGGTATGCCATATAAAAAATCACTGATGGTCGAATTCGTCGCGTTGGCCGCCATCTGGGGCTCCTCGTTTTTATTCATGCGCCTGGGTGGCGCGGAGTTTGGAGCCGTGGCAACGGCTGGCATGCGCGTTTCCATCGGCGCCCTTGTGTTGATGCCCATCCTGTGGTTCAGCGGGCACTGGAATGGTTTGCGCCGGCGCGCCGCTTCGATACTGTTCGTGGGTATTTTGAATTCGGGCTTGCCTTTTGCGCTTTTTGCTTTTGCCGTGTTGTCGATCAGCACCGGCCTGTCGGCGATCCTGAATGCCACCGTACCGCTGTTTGGTGCACTGGTTGCATGGCTCTGGCTCAAGGAACGCCCGAGAAATTCACGCGTATTGGGGCTTGTAATCGGGTTCATCGGCGTAGTGCTGCTGGCCGCCGACAAGGCCAGCTTCAAGCAGGGTGGCACCGGATGGGCGGTGCTGGCCTGCCTGCTGGCGTCGGTGTGTTATGCCATCTCGGCAATTTACACCAGGAGATATCTGACCGGCATCCATCCGTTGGCAACGGCAACCGGCAGCCAGATCGGTGCCGCCCTGGGACTTGCATTGCCCACGCTCTGGTTCTGGCCCACGCACAACCCGGGCCTGGGACCCTGGCTGTCGCTGATCGCGCTGGGCGTAGTCTGCACCGCGGCGGCCTACATCCTGTACTTTCGCCTGATCGAAAAACTTGGCCCGGTGCGCGCCGTTACGGTGACCTTCCTGGTACCGGTGTTCGCGATCATTTACGGCACTGTCTTTCTGGGCGAGGACCTGACGTCGTGGATGCTGGCGTGCGGTGCCGTGGTCGTGGTTGGCACGGCGCTGGCAACCGGTTTGCTTAAACTCGGGCGATGACTACCACCTCCCCAACCGCCGCCAAACCCTACCCGCCGATAACGCCCCGCCGCAGCGGCATGCTGCCGCTCGACGATCTGCACAGCATGTACTGGGAAGAGTCGGGCAATCCCAACGGCGTGCCGGTAGTCGTGCTGCATGGCGGACCGGGGTCGGGCACCTCGCCTTTGCATCGCCGCTTCTTCGACCCGGCGTATTACCGCATCGTGTTGTTCGACCAGCGCGGCGCCGGCAAATCCATGCCGCTGGGCGAATGCCGCGACAACACGACTCAGTTATTGATCGCCGACATCGAACGCCTGCGCGAGATGCTGGGCATCGCGCAGTGGCTGGTGTTCGGTGGCTCATGGGGATCGACACTGGCGCTGGCCTACGGACAGGCGCACCCGCAAGCGTGCAGCGGTTTTATCCTGCGCGGCGTTTTTCTGTGTACACAGGCCGAGATCGACTGGTTCCTGAATGGCATGGGCTGGTTCTTTCCGCAGGCACATGCGCTTTTCGTGGCGTCGCTGGCGCCAGTTGAACGGGCCGACTTGCTGGCGGCTTATAGCCGGCGCCTGTTCAGCGACAACTCCAGCGAAAACATCGAGGCGGCACGCTGCTGGAACCGTTATGAGAGCAGTTGCCTGCATCTGCTGCCGAATCCTCAGGAAGAGCAGGAACTCGACACGCCGGAAATCGCGTTGAGCGTGGGCCGCCTGGAGGTGCATTACTTTCGCAACGCAGGATTTCTGGCCCCCGATCAACTGGTGCGCAACGTGGCGCTGCTACAGCACCTGCCCGCTGTGATCGTGCAAGGCCGCTACGACGTGATATGCCCTCCGGCTACGGCCTGGCGCTTGCACCAGGCCTGGCCGCAAGCGCGTTTGCAAATGGTGGACGATGCGGGCCATTCGGCGTTCGAGCCCGGCATAGAAGCGGCGCTACTGGCGGCGACCGACCAGTTCCGGGATAGGCAGGACTTTTGGCCGGCTTCAGGCAAAGTGTTGGAGAACTGAACGTCGGTCCAGAACGCCGTCATTCATGCCAGGTGATGAAGTTTGCAATCGGAGCCGGCGCCGCCTGAAAATCGGACGGCGCCTGTGACGCATCGGCGTATCCCACCGCCATGCCGCACACCAGCAGCGCATCGTCTGGCGCGCTCAGGCTGGGCAACACGATATCCGCCACGCCTTTCCATCCGGTTTGAATACGGGCGTGCAGACCACGCGCACGGGCAGCCAACACGATGTTTTGCAGGAACATGCCGTAGTCCAGCAAAGAACCGAATCCAAGATCCCGGCTGATGGTGAACATCAGGCCTACCGGCGCATCGAAGAAGCGGAAGTAGTGTTCAAGCTCGGCCTGTGTTTTTGCCGGGTCGAGACTGGCCGCGGCCATCGCCGCCGAAAGGAATCCATCGCCAGTCCGCTGCGGACCCTGCCCGGGCCAATCGCTGGTGCCGGGATGGCGATTGAACTGCTCCCAGAACACCGCCTGGCTGGTGGCGTTCCGGACCAGCCCCGCCACGGTTGCGGTGGCCGGCCCAACCAACGCGGCGCGTGCCCGGCCCTGCAACACAAACACGTTCCAGGGCTGCGTGTTGACGCCCGACGGTGCGCGTCGCGCCAGGTCCAGAATCCGCTCGATCAGATCCCGGGGGACTGGTTGCGATAAAAATATTCCGGGTAGGTTGTCCCGTAAAAAGTTGTCGGATTCACTGAGTTTTTCCATGCAAGTCATTGTATGGTTGCGCATGCCGCATGACTCCCGTCTGACCCGCGAACTGCGTGTGCTGCTGCACACACAACGCGTCGCCGCTCTCGGTACGCTGAACGAAAACGGCATGCCCTTGGTGTCGATGGTGCCGTATGCCATCGCGACCAGCCTGGGTTGCCTGACGATCCACGTCAGCGGCCTGGCGGCACACACGCGCAATTTGCAAACCAGGCCGGCCGTGTCGTTGCTGGTCATGCGTCCGGAGGTGCCCGGCGAGCCGGTGCACGCTTTGCCGCGCGTTACGCTGGAAGCCCGTGCCGAAGTGCTGGTGCCCCAAGACGCAATTTGGACGGACTGCCGTGCCGCTTATCTGGAACGTTTCCCCGAGGCCGAGCCCATGACCCGGTTGGGCGACTTCATGTTCGTGGCAATGCACGTTACCAGTGCGCGCCAAGTGGCCGGATTCGGCGCGGCACGATCGGTCGATGCGCGGGAAATGCAACACGTGTTGACG
Organism: Betaproteobacteria bacterium; assembly: GCA_025360705.1. Lineage (GTDB taxonomy): Bacteria > Pseudomonadota > Gammaproteobacteria > Burkholderiales > Burkholderiaceae_C > CAISIP01. Next base: position 5,307 of record JANYBQ010000144.1, read on the forward strand.
TCCGCCGCTGCCTGATCCCCACCGGACTTTCTTACGCAGCTGGATTGCGTTGTCAGCGAAGCCGCTGCTCCCTGAACAAGCCCAGCTTTTCCTGCGCCACTCGGTCCGAGTAAGAAAACACCACCAGGTCTTGCTGCGCGTGCAGCGTGTAGGCCATCCAGCCCGGCACGACCACGACGTCATGCGGAGTCAGCGGGAAGTGGCGCTCGCCCACGCGCAGTTCGCCGCTGCCTTCGACCACGATAAAGATGGCGCTGTCGCTGGAGCGGTAAGCTTGGGTCGCAAACCCTTTCGGCAGCAAACGGATCATGGTGGCCATGGTCGGCATGGCCCAGCCGCCATCCAGCGGATTGACGTAACGCATCAGATGGCCCAAGTGTGCGTCGGGCGCACCGGCACGCGTCAGTGTTTGCAGCGCCTCACGCGTACGCGGGTACGGGTAGTTGAACACCGGCGAATTCAGCGACGGCTGCTGGTAGCCGATAGGAAGCAGTCCGCTGCCGTAACGCGCCAGCGAATCGCCTTCGGGCCGCGTGAGCGGCGCTTCTTTGGCTTCGTGGTCTTCGCGGAAAGTGCTGTTGAAGAACGCCACCAGTGGAATATCCAGCCCGTCCAGCCAGACCATTGGGCCGCTGCCTTCGTGGCCGTGGTGGTGCCAGGTCCAGGACGGCGTGATCACAAAGTCGCCCGGTTGCATGGTGGTTTTTTCGCCATCCACGGCGGTAAATGCGCCGCTGCCTTCGACGACAAAGCGTAGCGCGCTTTGCATGTGCCGGTGCGCCGGCGCCACTTCGCCCGGCATGATGAGTTGCAGCCCCGCATACAGCGAGTTGGTAATTTGCGACGAGCCGCGCAGGCCCGGGTTTTCCAGGATCATCACGCGTCGCTCGGCCTCCTGCGCGCTGATATGGCGGGCCGACTCCAGCACATACGGCCGCGCATCAGCATAAGCCCAGCGGTGCGGCACACCAACCGGTGTGGGGTTGGCCGGCACCAGGGATTTCAGGCGCGTCCACAGCGGCGCCATGTTCTGGGTATCGGCGCGGGCATAGAACGCTTCACGTTCGGCTTGAATATTGGGTTTGGGGACGGCGGACATGGTTAGCTCCTTGGGTTTGCCGTTCATGCGGCCAGGCAATTCTCGACGCGCCAGTCGTAGAGCCATTCCACCGCGTCGTAAAAACGCTCCGGCGTTCGGCCTTTCCACAACTCGTTGCGCACCAGTCGTTCGACACCGCGGGCGTGGTAGAGGCGGCCCATCTCGCGTGACGACAACACCACGCGCGCGGTGCGGGCCACACGCGATTGCTGGTAGTGGTTGAACGCGGGGCGGAAGTCCTGGCTGTGCACGCTGTTGTGGAAGCGTATCGCCTCGCCCAGCGTCACCGCGTCCTCCATCGCCATACACGCGCCCTGCGCCAGGTACTGCAGCATCGGGTGCGCGGCATCGCCCAGCAGCGTGACGCGGCCGAACGACCACTGGGCAATCGGTTCGCGGTCGGCCGTGGCCCAGCGCTTCCAGCTTTTTGGCAGGTCGATCAACTGGCGTGCACGCGGACAGATGCCTTCGAAATAGCTTTGCACTTCTTCGCGGCTGCCTTCGCTGACGCCCCACTCTTCCTGCTTGCGGCTGTGAAAGGTGACGACCACGTTGTACTGCTCACCGCCGCGCAGCGGGTAGTGCACCAGGTGGCAATTCGGCCCGACCCAGATGCTGGCGGCGTTCCATTGCAGGTCGGCCGGAAAATCCTTTTTGTCCACCACCGCGCGATACACCACATGGCCCGAGACACGCGCCGTGTCGCCCACGGCATGCTCGCGCACGGCGGACTTCACGCCGTCCGCGCCGATCAGCGCGATACCGCGATGCTGGCCGCCTTTGGCATCCAGCACCGTTATGCCGGAGTCGTGCTCGAAACGCGTGACCTGGGTCGATGTGATGAACTCGATCCGTCCGCTTTCACGCGCGCCTTCGAGCAGCGACAGGTGCACGTCGGCCCTGTGGATCACCGCGTAGGGATTGCCAAAACGCTTGCGGAACACATCGCCTGTCGGGATGCGACCCACCAGTGTTTCGTCCAGCGCGTCGTGCATCACCATCTCGTCGGTATAGACCGCGCGGCTGCGCGCCTTTTCGCCCACGCCCAGCGCGTCGAACGCGGCAAAAGCATTCGGCCCGAGCTGGATTCCGGCGCCGATTTCTTCCACCTGCGCCGACTGTTCCAGCACCCTGACGTTCAAGCCTTGCCGTGCAAGAGCAAGTGCGGCGGCCAGCCCGCCGATACCGCCGCCGGCCACCAGCACCGGCAACTCTGAATTGCTCGCATTCATGCGCTGTTCCTGAAGTTTGACGTAATTATCTGCTCGCACGCACCACCAGCGCAGGATGCCTGCCGGTCACACACACCGGGCTACAACTGTTTGAGGGTGACCTACGAACAGCCGGCTAAAACGTGGCCGGCAACCTGCCGCAAATTCAGGAAGATGCGGTCGGGCCGTGCAGCGGCAATCGGCAGACCCGCGTTGTAGCCGTAGGGCACGGCCCAGGCGGCCACGCCCGCGTTGCGTGCCGCCTGCACATCGATGGCGGAGTCACCCACGTGGGCCGCACGGCCCGCCGCCACGCCAAGCGTTGTCAGCACATGGCGCAACACGCTGGCATGCGGCTTTTTCCGCGCCAGCGAATCGCCTCCAAGCGTGAGGTCGAAACAGGCATCGAGTCGCGTGGCCGCCAGCACCGCGCGTGCATGCCGGATTTCCTTGTTGGTGACACATGCCAGCAACACGCCGGCCGCCTTGAGTTGCGCCAGAGCGTCATGGCAACCGTCGTAGGGCCGCGCGGAGCTGCCAGTCGCGATGGCGTAGTAATGGTCAAAGCTGGCCATCACCGCGTCGGGCTGCACCAATTTCAGCAAATGCGGCTGTTCGGCGAAACCACCTGCCAGCAGCTTGCGCATCAGTTCGCGGGTACCGGCGCCGATCAGCAAAGTGATCTCCTCAACCGGCCGGCGCGCCATTCCGTGAGCCTCAATGGCCTGATTGGCCGCTTCTGCAATCTCCGCGGCGGTGTCCACCAGGGTTCCGTCGAGGTCGAAGCTGACAAGGTCATAAGGCATACACAGAGTGTCGCCTACCTCAGGCGCCAACACCCAGTTGCCAGGTGCGCGGCCTCAGCGCAGCATCTCGTCGCTGATGATTATCTTGCGCACTTCGGTCGTGCCGGCGCCAATTTCCAGCAGTTTGATGGCGCGGTAAAGCCGGTTCACTTCCGACTCCCAGATATATCCGGTGCCGCCATGGATCTGTACCGCTTCGTTCAGTACCTTGTTCATCGTATCCGCGGCGAACATCACCGAGGCCGCCGTGATCTTGTGGATGTCGCCGCGTCCGCCGCCGCCAATCTCCAGCTCGTTGGCAACGCGCAAGGCCTGGTAGGTAAACACGCGCATGGACTCGACCCAGACAAACATGTCGGCCAGCTTGGCGCGGATCATCTGGAAGTTGGCTATCGGCTGCTTGAACTGCTGGCGCGTGCGCGCATACTCCAAAGCCAGTTCCAGCGCGCGTTCTGAAATGCCCAGGCAGATCGGCGCGATCATGGCGCGTTCCAGGTCCAGCCCGCTCATCACCACCTGCACCCCGCTGTCTTCCTCGCCCAGCAGATTGGCCGCCGGAACACGGCAGTTGTCGAACACCAGCTCCGCCGTCTGGCTGCCCCGAAAACCCATCTTGGTCAGCTTCTGCGCCACCTTGAAGCCGGCAAAAGTCTTCTCCACCACAAAGGCCGAAATTCCCCTGGCGCCCTTGTCGCGGTCGGTCTTGGCATAAATCAGAAGCACGTCGGCCACCGGCCCGTTGGTGATGTAGAGCTTGCTGCCGTTGAGCAGGTAGTCGTTGCCATCGCGCGTGGCGGTCGTGCGCATGGACCCCAGCGCATCCGAGCCGGCGCCGGGTTCGGTCAGTCCGAGCGCACCAATCGTTTTGCCGCTGCACAAGCCAGGCAAATAACGCCGGCGCTGTTCTTCATTGGCGTTGCGGTAGATGTTGTAGAGACACAGGTTTTCATGCGCCACCCAGCTCAAGGCAAGCGCATGGTTCCAGCGTGAAAAAGCCTGCAACACCAGCCCGCTGGTGAACAGGTCCAAGCCGGCACCACCGTACTGCTCAGGTACGGGGATGCCGAAGTAACCGGTTTTGCCGATACGCGGGAAGATATCCGGCGGCCACCACTCCTCGTTGTCCATGCGTTGCGACAGCGGGTAGAACTCCTGCTTCGCAAAGTGGTCGGCCTGGTCCAGTACGCCCTGCTCGTCATTGGACAAGCCGGCGAAACGCTGCATGGCCGGCGTTTGCGCTTGCGATACCACTTTCATAATTTGACCCGTTTTCAAATAATTGCTCGTGGAGCCGCATCTGACGCTCATTTCCTGTTCATGTGAATAGGGTAAACACCATGTTCTATTTATTTGAGTACGGGTCATAAATTGTTGACACCGGGCGCAACTGCTCCATAGAATGCGCCGCATAACCGGCGACCTGCCGCCTTTGTTGCAGGGCGCCCCGGAGACAGGCATGAACACGACCATCGGTGACTTTCGCGCAGCCTTGCAGGACACATGCTGAGCATCACCAATCTCCAGGTCTTCTACGACCACGCTGTGCAGGCCGTGCGCGACGTGTCGATCGAAGTCGGCGAAGGCCGTATCGTGGCACTGCTGGGTAGCAATGGCGCCGGCAAATCGACCGTGCTCAAGTCGATCTGCGGCGTGTTGTACCCGGAGGAAGGCGAGATCACGGGCGGCGGCATCACGTACTACGGCCACCCGCTGCAACAGTCGGCGCCGCATGAAATCGTGCGGATGGGCGTGGTGCAGGTTCCCGAGGGGCGTCGCCTCTTC
>JANYBQ010000148.1 GCA_025360705.1 Betaproteobacteria bacterium
TTCTACTTTGACGCAAAACACCACGATAACGGCGAGAAACAATGGCTTGGCCGGCGTGTGGCCGCGCGTGGACAGGCCGAGGGCGAAGAAGCACTCGATCTGCTGGCGGTGCACCCGGCGACGGCGCGGCGCATCAGCTACAAGCTGGCGCAATACTTCGTAAGCGACGAGCCGCCGCCGGCGTTGGTAGAGCGGCTGTCGCGCCGGTTTCTCGATTCCGGCGGCGATATTCGCGCGTTGTTGAAAACCGTTTTCGACAGCGCCGAGTTCCGCGCACCGCAGGCAGTGGATGCCAAGTTCAAAACGCCTTACCGTTACCTGGTATCGGCGGTGCGCGCATCCGGCATCGCGATAACGAATGTGCGCCCGCTGGTGGCCACGGCGTACCAGCTCGGCATGCCCTTGTACGGATGCCAGACACCGGATGGCTACAAAAACACCGAAGTGGCCTGGCTCAATCCGGAAGCCATCACGCGCCGCATCAACTTCGCCAACGCGTTTGCGTCCGGCCGCCTGCCGTTCGCGCGGCCGATGGATGACGCGGACACGGGTGGCATGGGCCAGGTGGCGCTGCAGCGGGCTGGGGAACGCGCGGCCAGCGCCAAGTTCAATCCCGCCTGGGCCACACCCCCGGTCGACGTGGACCTGGTGTTGGGCGTATTGGGCAGCGGTATCTCCGCCCGGACGCGCGACGCCGTGGCACAGGCGGAGCCGGGCTTGCGCGCAGCGCTGGTGCTGGGCAGTCCGGACTTCATGCATTTCTGATCGACTGGAGCCAAGCATGTTACGCAGGGATTTATTGTGGGGAGCGGCGGCTGCGAGCCTGGGCTTGTTGCCGATCGGCCGCGGTGCCTGGGCGGTTGTGGGGGAGCCGCCCGCGTCGCCGCCGCGGCGGTTGATCGTGGTGTTCTTGCGCGGCGCGGCGGACGGATTGAGCATCGTTGCTCCATACGCCGACCCGGTTTATTACCAGGCGCGTTCGTCGATTGCGCTGAGCCGGCCCGGCACTGAAGGCGGCGCGCTCGACCTGGATGGTCGCTTCGGCCTGCACCCCGCGCTGAGTCCCCTGATGCCGCTATGGAAGTCCGGCAAGCTGGGCTTCGTGCATGCTTCGGGTTCGCCCGACGCAACCCGTTCACACTTCGACGCTCAGGACTATATGGAGTCGGCCACGCCGGGGCGCAAATCCACGCAGGACGGCTGGCTTAACCGTCTGCTTGGCGCTTTGCCTGCGCCCGCTGGTGGACGCGCCACAGCGACCCGCGCGGTGAGCATCGGTGCCGTGTTGCCGCGCATTTACGCGGGCAACAACCAGGTGGCCAATATCGCGTCCGGCGCCGCGGCCACCCGACCCACCCAACTGGACCGTCCGGTTGTCAGCCAGGCGTTCGACAAGTTGTACAGCGCGGATGACAAAATGTCGCGCGCCTACCAGGCATCGCAACAGTCGCGCCGCGAAGTCATGGACTCGATGGCGCCTGACGATCTTGAGCGTGAGATGACGGCCGCCAACAACGGAGCGCCGCTGCCGAATGGTTTTCCCGACGACGCGGTGCGGCTTGCAACTTTGATGCGCAACGACGCGCGCGTGCAATTGGCCTTTATGGAGGTTGGCGGTTGGGACACCCATGCCAACCAGGGCGGCGCCAGCGGTCAGCTGGCCAATCGGCTGAGCCCGCTGGGCAGCGGTCTGGCGGCGCTGGCGACCCGGCTCGGGCCGGCGTTCGATGAGACGGTCGTGGTGGTGGTGTCGGAATTCGGCCGCACCGTGCAACAGAACGGCAATGGAGGCACCGACCATGGCCATGGAAACGTGATCTGGGCGCTGGGCGGCCGCGTCAATGGGGGCAGGGTGCTTGGCCAATGGCCAGGTCTCGATTCAAGCGCGCTGTATGAAGGCCGCGATCTGGCCGTGACGACCGACTTCCGGACCGTGTTGGCCGAGGTGCTGGAGCGGCATCTGCTACTGCCCGATGCCAGGCTGGATGAGGTTTTGCCCCGATTCTCCGGGAGACACGGGAAGGCGCTGGGACTGGTTCACGCGTAACCCGAATTGGCAAGCTCTGTAGCTGAGTAAGGCTTGACTTCGAGCGCAAAGGCTGCGACGGCACTGCAGATGAGGAGGGCCGAGATCCATAGTTTTCCGATGTTCATGTGAGGTCCTTTGTTGGTGGAGCTTGGATTGACTTGAAGCAGGTCAGTTGCCACGATCGATTTCCACGGCGAAGTTTCGGTAGAGTCATTGGTTACGGGCCATCACTCTGCGCCATGGCGGCTGGCAATCCAGTGGTCCATCGACAGCGCGCCAGGACCGTGCACCATCAGATACAGGAGCACCGCGGCCCAGGTGCCATGAGTGGCATAGGCGCCGGGGTAGACAAAGACCTGGATGACAAGCGTCATGCCGAGCAAAGCGAGGGCCGAGAAGCGGGTGCCCAGGCCCAACAAGATCAGAAGTGGAAACAAGTGCTCGGCGGTTGCCGCCATGTGCGCCGCAAGCGCTGGCGGTATCAGGGGAAGTTTGTACTCATCCTGGAACAGGGACAACGCCGACCCGGAAAGCCGAGGCCAACCGAGCGCGAACTCACCATTGACGAGATTGATGACCAGTCCCTCGACCTTGGTCTGCCCCGAGTTCCAGAAGACGGCGGCGATCGAAAAACGCGCAACGACAGCCACCAGGCTGTTGGGAATGCGCTTTAGTAAACCGATCACCGTGGTCACAAGTCGTGTCAGCGGGGACTGGTCTATCGGTGCGGCAGACGATGCGCCGGCTAGAGTCGTGTTCACGAGGCAAGTCTCCCCTGTAAATGGATCGACGTCACCGCGCCATGGCCCAGCAATAACGCAAGGGTTGTCGCAAGCTCGAATCCGGGTGCTGCACCGATTGCCGCGCTCGCCGCGTCAGCCAGGCAATGCTCGCCCTGTAGCGAAAGCACGAACTCGTACGCGCCAGACGCCAAGCGCAACACAAGAACGTCGAGACCGTCGCGAAGTACAAGCGCAGTTTCGGCCTGGAACGGGTCTACCCCGCCCAAATCACCTGCGTCCTGGTGCGCGGCCCAGAGCGATACGACAGCGTACGGAGATCTGATGATGCCCACCGAGGGGTGGCAAACCATCCGCAATTCACCCACGCGGTCGCCACTGGCCAGGGCCAGTCCCGCAGTTTCGCTTGTCACCGGTTTGGCATCGGCGGCGTGAAATGCACGCACACGCGCCACCTCCAGCCGCGCAACGTCGGACAGGTAGGGAACTGACCGCGCCGATTCAAACCCCTCGATGAAGTCTGGAAACGCGGAGCCATAGTGCGCCAGGATTCGTGACCGGGGCGGCGCCTGCCGGACAAACACGGATGCCATGGCACCGAAAAATTCCATGCCAACCAGTTCCTGGACAACAGGGAAAGTCTGGGCCAGCGCGTCGACCAGCGAGCTGACTACATTGTTGCGATAGACCGCCAGGCGCGGTGTCGCATCGGATCCATTCCAAGCCACCAGCTCAGCCGGGCACGGCAGGCCAGGATCGAGCAACGCCGCCGTGAAACCGGCCTGGCCAAAGGTCTGCAGGGACGTCATGCAGGGTCCTCGCAAGAAATCGCACGGCGTTTTTGCGAGGATGGCAGTGGCATCATGTCTTCGGCGCGTTGTGCCTCTGCCAGCAGCGCCGCCAAGGATGGAACATCGTTGTCGCGCTCCAGCAGCGTTGCGACAGGCCCGATGCGCGTGATGACCCGGTCATGCAAAGCCCACACCGCGTCATCCACAGGCGCGCCGTGGTTGTCAATGAGCAGGGCGGCACCGGCGGCATCATGGTCACGCGCGAAGCCCGCAAGGTGAATTTCGCCCACTGCACCGAGCGGCAATCCGTCGACGAATGCCCAGGCGTCGCGCCCATGGTTGACGCTCGAGACGTAAACATTGTTCACGTCCAGCAAAAGGCGGCAGCCGGTGCGGTTCAGAATCTCGCGCAGAAACTGGCCTTCGTCCATCGTCGAAGCGGCGAATTCGACATAGGTCGCCGGATTTTCTATCAGCATGCGACGCTGCAGTCGTTCCTGCACCCGGTCAATATGGTCGCACACGCGTCCCAGCGTGACCTGGTCATAGGGCAGCGGCAGCAGATCATTGAGAAACACGTCGCCATGGCTGGACCAGGCCAGATGTTCCGAGAAAGACGCCGGTTCATAACGCGCTATCAGAGCTGCAATCCGATCGAGATGCGCCTCGTCAAGCGGACTCTCGCCGCCGATCGACAATCCCACGCCGTGCAATGACAGCGGATAGTGGGCGCGGATTCGGCCCAGAAAGTGGTGAAAGGGCCCGCCGTCGACCATATAGTTTTCGGCGTGTACCTCAAAAAATCCGATATCCGGAAGCGTGTCGAGCACGTCCCGAAAGTGCTGGGGCTTGAGACCCACACCTGCGCGTGCCGGCAGCCCGGCCGCCATGTTGCGCTGCCAATCGCCCGACATGAACCGAGCGCTGGACAAGCGGTCTGCGCCGATACTGGACATCGTGGGCGCGGATTGAACTTGCCTGAACGTCAAAGATCAGGCTTTGACTTCCTTGAATTCTTTCATTTGCCCGAATCTCGTCGGCGAGGTCTTGGAGACGGTCTTCTCGCACGAACCCTTGGGGACGAGCGACCAGGAATTGCCTTGGAAGTCAACCTTGGAAGTGCCAGCGCAGGTGGTGCCCGCGCCGGCGGCACAGTCATTTTTTCCCTTGAGGGCGACGCCGAAGCACTTCTCCTTGTCCGCCGATTGGGCGGCGACGGGCAGTGTTGTAAACGCTGCACCGAGCGCAAGAGCAAGGGCGACCGTGGACAGCTTGGTGCTGGTGGCTTGGATCATGAAAATCTCCTTCTGAGACGAGGGTTGCAAAAAATTGCGGCGCGAGCCGCGACCAGGAAAACGGGTGCGAAAGAAAGGACTTTTCTAATCGTTCGCCTGATTAGACGGGCTACATTCAAAGTCCTTACAGTCGTGGAATCGTTGTGTATCCCGCCAGTTGGCCCATTGCTTTCCCGCCCTCAGAGACGTATCACTCCCGAACTTCTTACAAAACGAATCCTGCCTCTGACCATTTGTAAGGAAATTCGGGCAATGCCGTCTACCAGGTACAGGAGGGACCAAGTGGGCCTTGCCGTAAGCACGAAAGCACAAGATGCGCTTGGACAAGCGTTGGTGGTTGTTGGGGATATTTGCCGGGCTGCTTGCCCTATTTTATGCATTCGATCTCGGGCGATTTCTGAGTCTCGCCAATTTCAAGGGCGCTCAGGGCGACCTTGAAGCCTGGCGGGCGGCGCAGCCACTGCGGGCTGCTGCGGCGTTCTTTGCTGGCTACGTCGTGGTCGCGGCGTTGTCGCTGCCCGGGGCGGCGGCAATGACCGTGGCTGCCGGCGCACTGTTCGGCCTGGGCTGGGGCACCTTGATTGTGTCCTTCGCGTCGACGATTGGCGCGACGCTTGCCTTTCTGGCTGCACGCTGGCTGTTGGGCGGCTGGGTTCAGGAACGCTTCGGTGAACGATTGGCCGCGCTCAATCCCGGAATTGCCAAGGAAGGTGGTTTCTACCTGTTCACGTTGCGCCTGGTGCCCGCGCTGCCTTTCTTCTTGATCAACCTGGCCATGGGCGTGACCGCACTGAGGACTTGGACTTTTTATTGGGTCAGCCAGATCGGCATGTTGGCCGGCACGCTCGTCTATGTAAATGCCGGCACGCAACTGGCGCGCATCGAGTCGCTTTCGGGCATCGTCTCCGCCCGCGTGATGGGCTCGCTGGTACTGCTGGGGATTTTTCCGCTCACTACGAGAAAGCTGATCGACGTGTTCCGGGCCCGCAAAATATATGCGCGCTGGAAGCGCCCCAAGAGCTTTGACCGCAACCTGGTGGTCATTGGTGGTGGCTCGGCTGGCCTGGTCACAGCCTACATCGCGGTGGCGATCAAGGCCAAGGTCACATTGGTGGAAAAACACGCTATGGGTGGCGACTGCCTGAACACTGGTTGCGTGCCGTCGAAGGCGTTGATTCGCTCGGCCAAATTTCTGTCGCACGTGCATCGTGCCAAGGAGTTCGGCATGCGCTCCGCAAATGCTGACTTCGACTTCGGGGAAGTCATGGAGCGCGTGCAGCGCGTCATCAAGGAGATCGAGCCGCACGATTCGGTGCGGCGCTACATGGAGCTCGGCGTCGATGTCGCGTTAGGCGCGGCGCGCATTGTCTCGCCCTGGGAGGTTGAGATCACCCGTCCGGACGGCCAGGTGCGACGCCTGAGCACACGCGCCATCGTGATCGCGGCCGGGGCGCGGCCCTTCGTGCCCCCAATCCCCGGTCTCGACCAGGTCGAGGTGCTTACCTCCGACAACGTCTGGAAGCTTCGCCAGCGCCCCGAGCGACTGGTGGTGCTGGGCGGTGGCCCGATCGGCTGCGAACTGGCGCAGACCTTCGCGCGTCTCGGGTCGTGCGTGACGCAGGTCGAGATGTTGCCGCGCATACTTTCTCGCGAGGACCCGGAGGTGTCGGACCTGGTCACCGAGCGCTTCCGCGCCGAAGGCATCAACGTGCTCGTCGGTCACAAAGCGCTGAGCGTTCATGGCGGCGGGATCGAGAAAGTACTTGTGACGGAGTCCGGGGGGCGTCGAATGCATATCCCGTTCGACGCGATCCTCGTGGCTGTTGGCCGTAGCGCGAACCTCAAGGGTTATGGACTGGAGGAGCTTGGCGTGACGACGGGTCGCACGGTCGAGGTCAATGGTTACCTGCAAACCAACTTCCCGAACATCTACGCCGCCGGCGACGTGGCGGGCCCGTACCAATTCACCCACACTGCCGCGCATCAGGCCTGGTACGCGGCAGTCAATGCCTTGTTCGACCCCTTCAAGAAGTTCCGCGCCGATTACCGCGTGATTCCCTGGGCCACGTTTGTCGAGCCGGAAGTAGCGCGTGTCGGCCTGAACGAACTGGAAGCCAAGGAAAAGGGCGTGCCGTACGAGGTCACGGTGTACGGCCTGAACGATCTCGACCGCGCCATTGCGGACGGCGAGGCCCAAGGCTTCATCAAGGTGTTGACGGTGCCGGGCAAAGACAGAATTCTGGGCGTGACGATCGTCGGCGACCATGCCGGGGAACTTCTGGCCGAGTGGGTGCTGGCAATGACGCACGGCATCGGCCTCAACAAGATCCTCGGCACCATCCACACCTATCCGACGCTGGCCGAGGCCAACAAACACGTGGCCGGCAACTGGAAACGCGCCCACGCGCCGCAGGCTCTGATTGCGTGGGTCGCACGCTACCATGCCTGGCGCCGTGGATAACTAGGAGCACCGGTGGGCATCGTCAAGCACATCGCAGGCTGGCTGGGCGCGCGCCTGAGCCGGTACCTGAGCCAGCGAATCCGTGTCGACGGGACATCCCCGCCTACCGACCCGATCAAGCTGATGGCTTGTGCGCGGCCCGGCGATGTGTTGCTGGTTGAGGGGCAGACGCGCGTGAGTGTGGCCATCAAATACCTGACACAGTCCACTTGGTCCCATGCGGCGCTGTATGTGGGCCATGCTACCGGTCTGGCCGATGCCCGCGGTTTGCCGCGCTGTTTCCTTGAAGCCGATATGCGCGATGGCGTGCGCGCCGTGAGCGTGGCCGAGTTCGACGGCCTGCATTGCCGCCTGTGCCGGCCGGTCGGGCTGAATGCCGCCGAGATCGATGCCGTGATCGGCTTCGTGATGGCCCGCCTGGGCCAACAATATGACTTGAAGAACGTCGTTGATCTGGCGCGCTACCTGTTGCCGACGCCGCCAGTGCCGGTGCGTTGGCGCCGCCGCATGTTGTCGCTGGGCAGTGGCGATCCGACGCGGGCGATCTGCTCGACGCTGATTGCCCAGGCCTTCCAGTCGGTGCGTTATCCAATCTTGCCCATGGTTGACTCGGTGCCGTCCAAGGACCCGATGTGCCCTGGCTGCGTCGACGAGATCCTTCGTGTACGGCACTACAGCCTGTTCGTACCGCGTGACTTCGACGTCTCGCCTTACTTCGCCGTGATCAAGCCCACGCTGGTGGCGGGCTTCAACCATCGTGCGCTTGCCTGGCAAGACCTGCCCCGGCGCTCCCCTGACCTCACTGTCCTGGCGACGGCGCGCGGCCGGGACGCAGCATGAGACGGCCGGCCGCTCCCAAGGGGAATGGCGCGGTACGCGGCACTGAGGGTGCCCGATGAGACCCGCCCTGTGCATCATCGTGCCGGTGCTCAACGAGGCCGCGAGCCTGGCATCACGTCTGGGATCCCTGACGCGTTTGCGGGAACGCGGCGCTCGGCTAGTCGTGGTAGACGGTGGCAGTGACGACAACACGCTGGCCATCGCACAGGCTCACGCTGATCTGGCTTTCGTGGCGCCACGCGGTCGGGCGGCGCAAATGAACGCCGGTGCGGCTGCATGCCCTGCCGACGTCCTGCTGTTCCTGCACGCCGACACTGAGTTACCTGAGGGTGCGGACATGCTGGTTCACAACGCCACGCTCGGACGAGGCCAGTGGGGCCGGTTTGACGTGTGCATCGACAGTGCCCGGCCGTTGCTGTGGCTGGTCGGGCACCTGATCAACCGCAGGTCGCGCTGGACGGGTATTGCCGCTGGCGACCAGGCTATCTTCGTGCGGCATGAATTGTTCTGCAGCGTCGGCGGTTTTCCGGACATTGCGTTGATGGAGGACATCGCGATGTCCAACGTGCTCAGGCGCCATGGCCCACCGGTGTGCTTGCGCGAATGTGTCACCACTTCAGCGCGTCGCTGGGAGCGCAATGGCGCCTGGCGAACGATCCTGCTGATGTGGCGCCTGCGCGCCGCATATTTTCTTGGTGTTGATCCGGCGCTTCTTGCGAGGCAGTATGGCTACCGCCCCCGATAGTGCTGACGCTGACCTGAGCAAGGTGCAAGTCGCCGTGCTGGCGAAGGCGCCGATTGCTGGTCTGGCCAAAACACGCCTGATCCCGGCCCTGGGCGCGGCTGGCGCGGCCCGGTTGCAGCGCCAGTTGACCCGCGATACCGTACAGTGCGCGCTCGCCGCGCGCCTCGGACCTGTCACTCTTTGGTGTGCCCCCAGCGCCCGGCATCGCTTCTTCCTGGCCATGCATCGGACCACGGGCGTGGACTGCCTGGCGCAGCCCAATGGGGACCTTGGCGAGCGCATGCATAGGGCGTTCCGGTTGCATTGCACCCAAGGCCCGCTGCTGCTGATCGGCACGGATTGTCCGGCGTTGCGTCCAGCCCACTTGCGCAGCGCGGCACGGGCGCTCAACGATGGCGATGACGCTGTGTTCTGCCCTGCTGAAGACGGCGGATACGTTCTGGTAGGGCTGCGTCAACCGCAGCGGGCGCTTTTTGCGGGCATGACCTGGAGCACCTCCGGTGTCATGCCCGAGACCAGGATGCGAGCCCAACGGCTGGGCCTCAGGGTACAGGAGCTCGAAACCCTGTGGGATGTCGATGTCCCGGCAGATCTGGGACGCCTGTATGCACAACCGGTTTTCGACGCTTTGGCACGGTCCGGCCATGCTTGACCGGCGGCAAGTTTTCACATGGCTGAGCCTGGGGTGCAGGCGCGATGAAGCAATGGCGTCAAGGGGCCTGCCGATCAGATGAAGCACGCAAGAAGCACGCAGGAAGCACGGAAGCAACACCAGACTCCAAAGGAGACCTCATGGGGCTGATGGATTTTTTCACCGGTCGCGCCCCTGCGCCATTTGCGTCACCCGACCCGGCGATTGCACGCGAACAAATGCTCGCCAGCCTGCTCGTGATGGCCTGGGTTGTCGAGGCGCGCGACCCCTATACCGGCGGGCACCTGTGGCGCGTCTCGCGTTATGCCGCATTGCTGTGTGAGCGCAGCGGCATCGCGATGCAACAATGTGCCCGGATTGCCATAGGCGGATTTCTGCATGACCTGGGAAAAGTGGGTATCCCGGACGCGATTCTGCGCAAGGCAGACAAGCTGACTGACGCCGAGTACGCGGTCATAAAGACGCACCCGGAGGTCGGCGCCCGAATGCTTGCGGGCCACCCGCTGGCGGAGCTAGTGCGTGACGCCGTGTTGCTGCACCACGAGACCCCCGATGGTCGTGGTTATCCAGGCGGCATGGCAGGTACAGATATACCGGTCAGTGCCCGAGTCGTCGGACTGAGTGACGCCTTCGATGCGATGACCAGCACCCGGCCGTACCGGGTCGGCATGCCGGTCGGGCAGGCGCTGGAGGTCATCGAGTCACAGTTGGGGCGGCAGTTCGACGATACGCTCGGACGCCATTTCCTCGCCCTGGGGCAAGAAGGATTGCTGGACCACATTGCCGGTCACAGCGACGATGGCATTCCGCTGCAGAGATGTCTGATGTGCGATTCGACGTTGGTCATACGCCGGGAACAGCGTGCCGGTGACGCGCTGTTTTGTCGTAACTGCGGTGGCGGGTATCGACTGGAATCCGGGCATGAGGATGAGGTGCTGAAGGCGGTCCCAACGGGTGCACTTGGTTCGGCAGCCGACTTGCAACCGGTCGCCGATACAGAGTTGATACAGCGCTTCGTACGCGATACCGTGCGTGAAGCGTTTGCCACCACTCCTGCTGTTTGACGTCCACCACGTGTCCTGATCTGCCGCCTTTATTGGGCCATCGATCTTTAGACAAACCGTTCGTGTTGCCACGATGGCAATAGCTCCCGAGGTAGTGCCGCGAAGAATCGCTGGGCCGCGGTCGGATCCATCGGTTTGCTGATCAGGTAACCCTGCGCTTGATCACAGCCGAGTTCCGCAAGCATGGCAAGCTCGCCGGGAGTTTCGACACCTTCGGCGGTGACAATCATTTCGAGACTGTGACCAAGATCGATAATCGTACGCAACAACGCCTGCGCCGATGGCTGGAGGTCCGCGCCCGCGACGAAACTGCGGTCAATTTTCAGCTCGCTCACAGGAAGCCGGCTGAGATATGCCAGTGACGAGTAGCCAGTGCCGAAATCATCGATGGACAGCTGGATCCCCATGTCTCGCAATGCGTTCAGTACCGGCAGCACGCGTTGTGCGTCCTCCATGCTTGGTGCCTCGTCGCGACTACTGGCGGCAATCTCCAATCGCAAGGCGTTGGATCGATCGGCGGCGCCGCAGCCGGTTTGAAGTTCGGGGAGTTGATCGTGTCAGGCGGGCGTATTGCGATGGGAACCGGCAATTGCTGCGACAAGGATGAACGCGGCGCCGGTCATGGCAATCCACCCGAAGAACCAGAAACGCCCGGCCAGGACGTCTTCCGCGTACGAAGCCACAAAGCGCATCTTTCCAAACCAAACCATGGCTGCGCAAGCAAGGAACAGGACCGCGTCGAGCACCAACACCCTGCGCCCCGTTGCCCCGACGAGATGCAGAACAAGCCAGGTTGCCGCCCCGATAACTGTGCCGATGAGCCCGACCTCGATGGCCCACGACGGATGCGCTCCCAGTGCCAGGGTGCCACCCAAAAAGGTGAACCCCGAGACCACAACGCCAGCGATCAATGGCGCCAGCAAGTCGGACCGGCTTATTGCTTGCATTCTTGTCTGGTGTTGCGGCTCCGCGCCGGCGCGTTGTCCGACTGTAGCGAAGCAATCAACGGGCAGCTGACGTTCCCCTTGCGCATGCGGCAGGCGGACAGCAGTGTGGACAATGCCGTTTCGATGCGCGCCAGGTCCGCCAGTTTTTCGCGTACGTCCAGCAGCTTGCTCTCGGCCAGGCCGCTGGCTTCATCGCAATGCGTGCCATCTTCCAGACGCAGCAGATCGGCGATCTCGTCAAGACTGAAGCCGAGCCGTTGCGCCGACTTCACAAACCGTACGCGCGTCACATCGGCAGCGCCGTAGCGGCGAATACCGCCGTAGGGCTTGCGCGGCTGCGGCAACAGCCCCTTGCGCTGGTAGAAGCGGATGGTCTCCACATTGACACCGCCGGCCATGTCAAACCCGCCAATGGTCAGGTCTTCGGGAAATATTTTTTCCATTTCGCTTGACTCCGTACTTGGCTACGGAAGTAATCTTAGACCGTCGTTCAATCAATTGAAAGGGAAAAGGAATGTCTGACTCCGCACAGAAGCGCGGTACGCTGTTCGCCGGAGGGCTTGCCGCCATTCTTGCATCGGCCTGCTGCCTGGGGCCGCTGGTACTGGTTACCGTGGGATTTTCCGGTGCCTGGATTGCCAACCTCACCGTGCTCGAGCCCTACCGCCCGATCTTCATCGGTGCGGCGATGGTCGCATTGTTCTTTGCCTGGCGGCGCATTTTTCGCCCTGTGCAGGCCTGCAAGCCGGATGAGGTGTGCGCGCTGCCGCAGGTGCAGACCACCTACAAGCTGATTTTCTGGGTCGTCGCGGCACTCGCCGCAGTGGCCCTCGCCTCTCCCTATGTTCTTCCGCTGTTCTATTAACCAGGACTTCACCATGAAAAAACTGCTCGCATCACTGGCTGTCTGCACACTCGTTGCCACACCGGTCTGGGCCGCCCCCAAGACCGTCACGCTGGCCGTTCCCGGCATGACCTGCGCCGCCTGCCCGTTCACCGTCAAGGCGGCCCTGACCAAAGTGGTTGGCGTCACCAGGACCGATGTGAAATTCGAGGCGCGGGAAGCTAAAGTGACCTTCGACGACAGCAAGACCAATGTTCTGGCGCTGACCACAGCCACGGCAAACGCCGGTTATCCGTCCAGCGTCAAGCGCTGAGTTGTTCAATCAGATGCTGGAGAAACACAATGAGTCTTCTCAATTCCATCGGTAACAAGGCTGGCGGGCTAGGCAGCATCGTGTCCGCCATGGGCTGCGGCTCCTGCTTTCCGGCAATCGCCAGTTTCGGCGGCGCCATTGGATTGGGCTTCTTGAGCCAGTACGAGGGCCTGTTCATCACCGTGCTGTTGCCGCTGTTTGCCGCGCTGGCACTGCTGGTCAATGCGCTAGGCTGGCTGAGCCATCGCCAATGGCAGCGCA
The DNA here is from genome assembly GCA_025360705.1 of Betaproteobacteria bacterium. Classification (GTDB taxonomy): domain Bacteria; phylum Pseudomonadota; class Gammaproteobacteria; order Burkholderiales; family Burkholderiaceae_C; genus CAISIP01. The sequence continues at coordinate 12,983 of JANYBQ010000148.1, forward strand.
GCGTGCTGGGCATGGTCGGGCCGGTCATCGTACTCGTCGCCACGTTCACCATGACGGAAAAACTGCTCTACGTCGGTCTGGCCGCCATGGTCGGCGTGTCGATCTGGGATTTCGTCTCGCCGGCAAGTCGGCGCTGCGGACCCGATGGCTGCGAGCTTCCCACCGCGAAGGCATGACAAGCGACGGAACGGGTCATCAGACCAAGTTCGGACCAAAAGGGGAACCCGTGACTCAATTGGAAATTACCGGCATGACTTGCGAATCTTGCGCCACGCATGTCAAACAGGCGTTGGAGAAGGTGCCCGGTGTGCGCTCGGCAGGCGTGTCTTACGCCACTGGCATTGCGCGGCTTGCCATGGCCAGCGACACGCCCTTGGCCTCGCTCAAGTCCGCGGTGGCTTCGCTCGGCTACCGTGCGGCGCTGGCCGACGCCCCGCCCGGGCCGAAGAGCGAGAGCCTGTGGGGCAAGGCACTGAGCTTGCTCGGGGGCGGCCACAAGGCAATCGGCAAGGCGGGCGAGTTGCATGTCGCTGTCATTGGCAGCGGCGGGGGTGCGATGGCAGCGGCGCTCAAGGCCGCCGAGCAAGGCGCGCGAGTCACGCTGATAGAGCGCGGCACGATCGGCGGCACCTGCGTCAACATTGGCTGCGTACCGTCCAAGATCATGATCCGCGCGGCCCATATCGCCCACCTGCGGCGCGAAAGTCCGTTTGATCGCGGCATCACCGCGAGCGCACCAGTTATCGATCGCCAGGCTCTGCATGCGCAGCAACAAGCACGTGTCGAAGAACTGCGCCATGCCAAGTACGAGAAAATTCTGCAGGCGAATCCGGCCATCACGGTGCTGCACGGCTGCGCCAGGTTCAAGGATGGCGAGCGCCTGATCGTGCAAATGACCGGCGGTGGCGAGCGCGAAGTGGCGTTTGACCGCTGCCTGGTGGCTACCGGCGCGACCCCAGCCGTGCCGCCGATCCCCGGTTTGAAAGACACACCGTTCTGGACTTCCACCGAAGCCCTGGCCAGCGAGACCATGCCCGACCGCCTGGCTGTGATCGGGTCGTCGGTGGTGGCGCTGGAGTTGGCGCAAGCCTTCGCCCGGCTCGGCAGCAAGGTCACGATCCTGGCCCGCAATACGCTGTTTTTCCACGAAGACCCGGCCATCGGAAAGACCGTCACGGACACGTTCCGTGCCGAAGGCATCGAGGTGCTGGAACACACCCAGGCCAGCCATGTCGCATGGGTGGGCGGGGAATTCGTCCTCGCCACCAGCCGCGGCGAACGGCGCGTCGAGCGCCTGCTGGTGGCGACGGGCCGCGCGCACAACACGTCGGACCTGGGATTGGATCTGGCAGGGGTGCGCCTCAACGCGCAGGGCGCCATCGTGATCGACCGGGCCATGCGTACCAGCGCGCCAAACATCTACGCCGCCGGTGACTGCACCGACCAACCACAATTTGTCTATGTCGCGGCGGCGGCGGGGACCCGCGCCGCCATCAACATGACGGGCGGCGCCGCGGTACTCGATTTAGGCGCGATGCCGGCGGTGGTATTCACCGACCCGCAGGTCGCCACGGTGGGGTTGTCGCAGGCCCAGGCGCAGGCGCAAGGCATCGAGACCGATAGCCGGCTGCTGACGCTCGACAACGTCCCGCGGGCGCTGGCCAATTTCGACGCCCGCGGCTTCATCCAGGTGGTGGCCGAGCGCGGAAGCGGCCGTCTGCTAGGCGTGCAGGCCGTGGCGGACCAGGCCGGCGAATTGATACAGGCCGCGGCGCTGGCGATCGGCAACCGGATGACTGTTGACGATCTTGCGGGCCAACTCTTCCCGTACTTGACGATGGTCGAGGGCCTCAAGCTCTGCGCGCAGACCTTCAGCAAGGATGTGACGCAGCTTTCCTGTTGCGCCGGGTGACTATCGTGCTGCCTAGCGGTGCCTGCCGTCGGCCAAACGGCGGGCAAGTGCTGACGACCAAGGCAGTTGCCGATCTGGTTCCCGACCACTGTGAATTTCAATCTATGGGCCCGCGACTTCTGAAGAATGTGGCAATGCCGGTTGAGGTTGTGGAGTGCAATCCTGGACAGCGCCTTGCCGCCCCGCCCGGCGCAGGAGACATCCTTGGGTGAATCCGGGTTGTTCAGCGTCGTCGTGCTGCCGATCTTCCTTGGCTTGTTCGGTTTCATCGAACCTTGTTCGATCGGTTCGACCTTGGTAGTCCTCAAACAGATGCAAGGGCGCACGGCGCGGGCGAAAATCACCCAGACCGCGATCTTCGCCATCACACGTGCGGTTTTCATCGGTCTGCTTGGCCTGCTCGCGGTGGTCCTGGGTGCGGCCTTCCTGGGCCTGCAAAAGGCTGCGTGGCTGATTCTCGGCATCGTCTACATCGCGCTCGGCATGCTGTATTTGACCGGCAGTGCCGGCTTGCTGATGCGCACGTTCGGGCCGCGCTTGACGCGGCTGCACACCACCCACGGGTCGGTGGCACTCGGGTTGTTGTTCGGGCTCAATGTCCCCGCGTGTGCGGCGCCGCTCATTTTCGCGCTGTTGGGATCGGCCGCGGCCGATGGCGCCACCGGGGCGACCTTGGTAAGCGGTTTCATCGCGTTGGCCCTGTTCGGCCTGGCATTGTCGCTACCGCTGGTCCTGGCGGTCTTCTTCGCTCCGGCCCGAAGGATGCTGGACGCTCTGGCCGCACTGTCCGGGCGAATACCGCGCTGGACCGGAGCGGTCTTTGTGGCCCTGGGGGCATGGTCGGTCTGGTTCGCGCTATTTGTGTCAATACAGCCATGAAAACACGCGGCGCGATGGCCATGGCTGTGGCGCGACCTGCGCGCGGCGGTGCAAGACATGCAGCGCGCTGTTGGCAGACTGGTGAAACGGCCGCATCTGGTGGTCTCTTGCAGTCAATCTTTTGAGCGATGCCTAACCAAGGTCCACCCTAGAGCCGCTATGACACCCAATATCAACCAGACCCAAGTCGAACCCGTCATGGTCAGGATGCTGGCACCGAACACATTGAGCAATATAGTCAACGGCAGGATGCCGAGCCCGGTGGCCCAGATAAAAGTCCACCACGAGATGTGCGTCAACGCGGCCGCGTAGTTGAGCAGATTGAAGGCGATGACCGGAACCAGGCGACCCAGCAATAACGCGATGCCGCCTTGTCTGGCTGACCAGTCGGTCAGACGTTGCCGCTGGTTTTCTGAGAGCATTCGGTATACAAACGGCCGGCCCAACAGGCGCACCAGGCCAAAGGTGCTGATGGCACCGAGCATGGCGCCGAGCCAGGTAATGACCGAACCCCAGAATGGCCCAAACACCATGCCGTTAGCCAGCGCGATGAATTCGGAAGGGAAAGGCAGAAACGAATGCACCACCATGAGCACAATCGAAGCCAGCGCTGCCCAAGGCCCCCAGGCGCGAATTTGCGCCACCACTCCTTCAATGGTGTTGTCACTGCCGATGCCCCACTCCGGTGGCCACAGCCACCATCCCAGCATACCAAGTGCAGCCAGCAGGAGAACAGCGACAGCCAGCATCACCCCGACCGGGCGGCTTGTCGGTTGGGACGAATCGAGGTTCATGCAATTGCTCCGCCGTGCAAGGCTGAGATCAGTGGACAGGCGACTGGCTCGGTACTCGCGCAGCACTGCTCGATCAGGCAGGACTAGGCGGATTCCATGGGGGTCAAATCCACCAGTTTCTGTCGCACATCGGTGAGCTTGAGCCCGGCGGCTTGGGCAAAGGCCCCGATGGTGAGGCTTTCAAATCTATTTTCCATAAAGCACTTGACCCCGTACTTGACTATGGAAGTAATCTTACGCCATGCTCAACGAATTGAACCGAAAACGCCATGACAGAACACGATCACGGACGCGCCGCTAGCGTGACGATCCTGCCATTGGTGAGGCGTTGACGGCAGCTTGTCGTGCCGAAGGCATCGAGTTGCTGCAGCATATGCAGGCCAGTCAGTTTCACTATGCCAACGATGCATTCGCGCTCACCACATCAGATCGAATTTCTGGAGTGCGCCACTGCCGAGCTGCAGGTCGTGGTGCCGTTCACGCTGATGATCGTCTTTGCTCTGCTCTACCTCACGTTCCGGCGTTTCGACGAAGCTGCACCGATCGGCAACAACCGGGTGGGTGTAAGAACTGCCCGGTTGCAACGTCCAAGCAGTGAGAGCCAACGCCGGCCGACGGTCCCGTAGCAAACGTCCAGCATCGCGGTTCCTGCGGGGTGCACGGGCCGACATAGAAGGACTTCCCGATGAATCCACGACCAGACACGATGTCTGACCTGGCTGTCCGCCTTTGCACGGGGCTTCTCAGGCGGCGCTGGACTATCGCGTTCGTGCTCGCTGCAAGTTCTGGCATGGCGCACACCGCCGAGCCCAACCCGGCGGATTTCAACGGCTTCGACGTTTCGAACGCCAGCGTGCCGACGCAGGCCATCCAGCGCGGTGGCCCGCCCAGAGACGGAATTCCGTCTATTGACAGACCCAAGTTCGTCCGCGCGGAGCAGGCTCGGCTTCTCGACAGTGACCGCATCCTCGGGTTGACGCGCAACGGCCGCGCGCGCGCCTACCCGGTTCGTATCCTCAACTGGCACGAAGTGGTCAATGACCGATTTGGCGGGCGCGCCGTGGCGGTGACCTACTGCCCCCTATGCGGCACGGGAATGGCGTTCGAGGGCCAAGTCGGCGCCGGCAACACAGGCGCCAGCTTCGGGGTGTCGGGTCTGCTCTACAACAGCGATGTCCTCCTTTACGACCGCGCGACACAGTCGCTGTGGTCTCAGCTGCTTCAGGGCGCCGTCAGCGGCCCGCTCAAGGGAACGCGGTTGCAGTCGGTGCCATTGACCCATACCACCTGGGCCGATTGGAAGCTCCGCCACCCGGCCACCGAAGTGCTGTCCGTTGACACCGGTTTCGAGCGCGACTACAGCCGCGATCCCTACGCCGGGTATGACAAGGTGCAGCAATTGATGTTCGACGTGCAGCACCGGGATGATCGATTTCCGCTCAAGGAATGGGTTCTCGGGATCGAAGTGGCCGGCACACACAAAGCGTATCCGTTCAGCGTGCTCGCCCGTGCCGTCGATGCCCGTGGCGAAATGTGGGATACCTTCGCAGGGCGGCGCATGCGAGTGCGTTACGACCGGACGCATGGCACAGCCGAAGCGTTCGACGTGCAGGGCAACCTGTGGCCGGGCACGATGGCCTTCTGGTTTGCGTGGGTTGCCTTTCATCCCAAAACCGAGGTGTTGCGCGCTCCGTAGCTACGCCTGCGCAAAGGCACCCGGATGGTCCGATGGAGCCGTATCCGTGAACGGGAAACGCCCCAATAAAGACTCAGGGTCAACGAGACGAGACGCAGGGTGCGCAAGGTTCGGGCACCATGAACTAGCATCGCGAACCGTAGAGGTCACAGTGACAAACCCATCAATAACCTACCCAACTCCAGGAGCTCCCACCATGTCTGCCCAACCAATTCTCCACACACTTCACGCCATCGATCCCGCCAAAGCCGAGGGCGCTCAAAAGGAAATCCTGGACAAGGCCGTCAAGCAGGTCGGATTCCTGCCCAACATGTATGCCAATATGGCAAATGCGCCGGGCGTGTTGAGCACCTACCTGCATGGGTACGCATTGTTCCGCGGGGAGTCGGGACTCAAACCCGCCGAGCAGGAAGTCGTATTCCTGGCGGTGAGCCAGGTCAATGGCTGCAACTACTGCACGGCAGCGCACAGCATGATTGCCGACAAGAAGTCTGGTGTACCAGCAGATGTATTGACGGCCATCCGTTCCTCGGAACCGATTCCCGATGCCCGTCATGCCGCGTTGTATGCCTTGACGGCCGAGATGGTACGCACGCAGGGCCGTCCCGATGCCGCCACCGTAAAAGCCTTCCTGGGCGTTGGCTTCCAGGAGCGGGATGTCCTCTACATCATCCTGGCCATTGCGGTCAAGACGCTCAGCAACTACAGCAACCACGCATTCGCGACGCCGGTCGATGCGGCGTTCGCGGCGTACCGGGTCGAGTAAGGAAGCCTGCGAATGCCATTTTTCCCCACACTTCCCGACGATGCCGGCGTGCGCCACATCGTCAAATTGAACCCCGCCGCAGGTCGTGCACTGGTCGAGCTCCACACGGCGGCGTTGCGCACCGACTCCCAACTTAGCGCAAAAGACAAGGAGCTCATTGCGGCTTTCGTCTCGGGTTTGAATGCCTGCCAGTATTGTTATGGCGTGCATGCGGAGACGGCCAAGGCATTTGGGGTGTCGGCATCGCTGATCGAGAGTTTGCTCGGCGACTTCGAGCATGCCCCGGTTGATGCCAAGCTCCGGCCCATTCTCGAATACGCACGCGTCCTGACCCTGACGCCGACCAAAGCGACGCAGCGCCATGTAGACGCCGTGTTCGCTGCAGGGTGGACCGAGCGCGATCTGCATGACGCCATACTGACCACCTGCCTCTTCAATTTCATGAATCGGCTGCTGGAGGGACACGGAGTCAAGGGTTCAACGGGGATCTTTGTCGAACGCGGTCAGGCGCTGCGCGACAACGGCTACGCACCCATGCTCGCCATGCTCGCCGAGGCACCAGCGCGACTGCCATAGGCTAAAGACCTGACGACCGGTGCATGTGCCCATCGGGAAAGGTCGTTGCGTCGAAATGCCTGCTTCAACTGGCGTTCAACGATCGTCAATCGGCCCAAGCCGGCCTGTGTGGCGGTAAGCCCTGCTGCGTCTGACTATCTGGTTTCGCCTGAAGCGGGATCGGTGTCCACCGCGCCGCCTTGCGCGTAAACCTGCAGCACCTGCCGCAAAGTTTTCATTTGCTTGCGGTAATTGGAGCACCCCGAACACATCACCAGGTGCGCTCTCAGTGAAAGCTGCTCCCGCAGGCTTAGCGGCCGTTCCATTTCCTGCGAGCTGAGCTCGGTTACTTGAATACATTTCAGCATGTTCCTGCTCCTTTTCGTCCCCAGCCGCTCTCCATACACCCGCGCAGCTTCAGGCGTGCCCGATGCAGTATGACGTGACAGTTGCTGGTCGAAATCGCGAGCTGCTTGCAGATCTCGTCGGAGTCGAAACCGAGGAACTCGCGCATCATGAAAACACGCCCGGTATTTGCGGGCAGGTGGTCAAGGCAGGCCTCGAACACGATCCAGAATTGTTTGGTCTGCATGGATTCCTCCGGGTTCGGCCAGGCGCCCGGCCGCGTTCCCTCGCGCCAGCCACCACGTTCGTTGAACAGTGTCTCCAGGCGCTCCTGCCAGTCATCGGAGTCATCGACCAGGCTTGACATCGGAACGCTGCGGGCCGCCTGGCGAAGGTGGTCAATGATGCGATTGCGCAGAATCGCGAACACCCAGGTCTTGAGGGTGGACTGGCCGGCAAACGACGAGGAGTGGCGCAACGCAGCCTCGATGGCATCCTGAACCATGTCCTCCGCAGTCTCGCTGTTGCGCAGCTGCAGTTGAGCAAAACGCAGCATGTTGGAGCGCAGGGCTATCAAAGCTTCTGCAGTGATGCCGGGACCTGCGCCGGCCGGCGCTCCAGTTGATGAAACAGATTTTGGAGCCATTTAGAACCTATCCGTGAATAAGGCGGCCCTGCGCCGGG
>JANYBQ010000160.1 GCA_025360705.1 Betaproteobacteria bacterium
GCAGCTATCGACGAATACATCGCTCACCACAACACAAATCCCAAGCCCTTCATCTGGACCAAGACCGCTCGCGACATCCTGCAAAAGGTCATCCGTGCCAATAGCCACTTAAGTTCCAAACAGAATGCAACACTACACTAGTGCCTGGCAGAAAACCCCTGTTTTTTAAAAATCCGCCTGCCCAAGTTTTAAGCAAAATCAGTTTTCCGGTCGTCGCCATGGCCGCTGGAGCACTGAGTTCCAATTTCTGATGGCCATTACGCGAAATTACGCGTTTTGCAGACGAGCGCGTTCCCAGATTTCTGATTTCTGCTCGGCAACGAGAGGGGCTTCGTGGCGCGTTCGCTAAGCGGCCAGCTTGTAGGTCGTATCTCGGTCAGCATATTTCGTTTTCCTCTTCGCGCGATCTTGCTCGCGTTGCCACAGGAGCGCACCGATGCGGTGAATATTTCTTGCCACCACAGCCATTGCAACATAGCGCTTGAAGCCGTCGATACCGTGGTCCAGGCACCTGTCCAGGCCATGCACTTCCAACGCATTGATGGCCGACTCAACCGCTGAGTGCGCGCGCCTGGCGCGAACGAAAGGGTCGGCCTGTTCGAGCGCCTTTGCCTGCTCGCTGAGCTTGCCTTTTCTGGGCAAAGCCACCAGGTCCAGTTGCTCCTTCAATGCGATCTGATTGGCTGTCCAATGGAAGCCCTTGTCGAAGCTGCACGCATTCAAATCCGGGAAACGCCTTTTCGCCTGTACCACCATCTCCAGCGTCACCTGTTCATCGGTTTGCTTTTGCATCACGCGATGGTGCAGGATGAACTGGTGCTGGTCCTCGAGGATGCACACCTTGACTCCCAACTCCACTGGCACGCCGGCCTTGCCCTTGCTGATCCACTCCGTGTGGGGCTCAAAGATGGAGAACACCTTGTCTTCATGCGCGATCACGTCTCCCTCAATGACTCGGCGTTTGATCTGGTCAATTTGGCGATCCGCATGCTGCATGAAGCCTTCAATCTCAAGCTTCTTCACAACATCCCATGCGTCGGCGAACCCCTGGTTCTCGATCAGGATGAGCGTCTGGCGTGCCCGGCTCAGGTACTGCTGTGCGACAGCCAGATACTCTTGGTGTGCCTGTTTGACGAGAGCCGCATTTTTCTCCTGCTGCTGGGGCGACTTGGCCTTGCTGCGTTTCTTGTTCTGTGCTGTGCGCATGATGCGTTTGACGTGCCTGACGTTGTAGGCGTGTTGGCGCCACTGAGTAAAGCCACAGCGGTCGCACAACCGCGCGGTGAGCGTGATGACCTTGCGCATCGCATCAAACAGCAGGTTGATGTCGCTGGGGTAGTGCACATCGGTTTCAACCACAAAGGAGTCGCACCGCCCACGCAGCGCTTCGCCGTCTTTTTTTTTGACCAGCGCGTGGCCCGCATTTACGATTAGCTGATTGATCTCGTCCAGCAGCTGCGGGGTGAGCAGGCCGACGTTGTCTTGGAGCGTTTGGAAGTGGTAGTACACATCCTCAAACGCGCCGTGTCCGAGCATCTCGCGGATGGTGTCGTGGTGGTTCACCAGTTCATGCAAACGGTCATAGTCGCAATTTAGATCGAGCCGGATCACGCCGCACACAAGAATCGTCCACAGCGCCATGCCCGGGCGTCCGTTGGACTTGCTTACCTTGGGCGCAATCTGACGCTCCAGCAACTCGAAGATCGCCGTGCGAAGTGCCACGTCCATGTACAGATGCTGCAGGCCCCTCAAAATCTTGGGAATGTCGTCCCTGGACTTCAGGTCGAACTTCATCTTGGAGATGTCGACTTCGCCTACTGTCATCTGCTCATTCTGGACTACGCGCATGGTCTCGTCTCACTCTCAAAAAGTCACCTCTTCAGGCCCTGGCGCAATAACGTTTCAGACTCCAATTGGTGGACCGATTTGCCCATCTTGACAGACTATTTTTACCCAAAATTGGCGCACGCTCTGGCTCGAAGATTCGGCTCAAAATGCCACTGCTTTGAGCCACCATCGGGCAAAATGATCCTTCAAAGCACGGGCTTTGGGAAATCTTCATCTCGACAAACACCTCCGCAACCCACGTCGTTGTTGCCTCTGGTGGCATTTCGGTCAAGCACTAGTGTAGTGCTTCTGAATTAGTGGAACTATGTTTCATCTGCCGACTCCAACAAACATCTTGGGCATTTTGGAGTCGGTGATGCGAAAGGCAAAGGCGATTGAACTGGACGACGTGCAGCGCAGTAAGCTGATGAAGCTGGCGCATTCGAATACCGCGCAAGTGCGCTTGGCGCGACGCGCTGGCATCGTGCTGCTCGCGGCCGATGGATTCGACAACCATGAGATTGGCGAGATGCTCGACGTCGGACGGGTTCAAGCCGGACGTTGGCGTGCTCGGTACGCCGTTGGCGGAGTCAAGGCCATCGCACAGGATTTGCCGCGCGGCGGACGCAAGCCCAAGATAGACCCGGCCGAGATCGTGCGTCTGACGACGCAGACCAAGCCAGAAGCGGCCACCCAGTGGAGCACCAGGACGCTGGCGGCGGTCGCCGGCGTGAGCGACACCACGGTGCAGCGCATCTGGAAAACGCATGGTCTCAAGCCGCACCGGGTCAAGGGCTTCAAAGTATCGCGGGACCCCAAGTTCGTCGAGAAGCTCGAGGATATCGTGGGTCTGTATATGTCCCCGCCCGAGCACGCACTGGTGCTGTGCTGTGACGAGAAGAGCCAGGTCCAAGCGCTTGACCGTACCCAGCCCGGCCTTCCAATGAAGCCCGGTCGGGCCGCCACCATGACGCACGATTACAAGCGCAACGGAACCACGACCTTGTTCGCGGCCATGAATACTCTTGACGGTACCGTCATCTCGCGTTGCGAACAGCGCCATCGGCATATCGAGTGGCTCACGTTTCTGCGTCAGATCGATCGGGAGACGCCGCAAGACAAGACGCTGCATCTGGTCTGCGACAACTACGCCACCCACAAGCATCCGAACGTTAAAGAATGGCTCGCCAAGCATCCGCGCTTCCATGTTCACTTCACTCCGACCTCGGCGTCCTGGCTCAACATGGTCGAGCGCTTCTTCCGCGATATCACGACCGAGCGCCTGCGCAATGG
>JANYBQ010000161.1 GCA_025360705.1 Betaproteobacteria bacterium
CGCCCACACCCTCACGAATGTGCACGCATGACTCGGGGCCGCCGTAGCTGGCTAAGCTTTCAACGTATGACTCTTTCATTCACAACACTTTGCCGGTTTTGACCGGCGCACGGAGACTGCAATGGGTCCTGCCAATGCCACGCCCGATCACGACTTTTCAACGCATATCGGCACTGCGGGCTGGTCTGTTTCGCGTGAAGCGGCGGCGTCGTTTCCAGGAGAAGGTCCCCATTTGCAGCGCTACTCGCAGGTGCTGGGCTGCGCGGAGATCAACTCCTCTTTCTATCGCAGTCATCAGGTCGAGGTTTACGAACGCTGGGCCGCGGAAACGCCGGCAGGTTTTCGCTTTTCCGTCAAGCTGCCGAAAAGCATCTCGCACGATGCGCGGCTGCGCGCGGCGCGCGAGCCGCTGCTGCGTTTTTTGTCCGAGGTCGCGGGGCTGGGCCAGCGGCTCGCGGTGGTGCTGGTGCAGTTGCCGCCATCCTTGGCCTTCGAAGACCAAACCGTGCGTGACTTCTTCGGCCTGCTAGCTGAAATGTTCGACTGCGCGGTGGTATGCGAGCCGCGTCATGCCAGCTGGTTTACACCGGCGGTCGACAGGGTGCTGGCTGCATTACGTGTGTCGCGCGTGGCAGCCGACCCCGCGCGGTGGCCCGCGGCCGCGCGGCCGGGTGGCTGGCTGGGCCCCGGCGGCGACGGGCGCGGCGCCGTGTTGTACTACCGCTGGCACGGTGCACCCCGCATGTACTGGTCCAGATATCAACCAGAGTGGCTGCAAGACCAGGCGCGCGAACTCCAGACCTGGCCGGATGGCGCGCACCGCTGGTGCATTTTCGACAACACCGCCAGCGGCGCCGCGATTTCCAACGCATTGCAACTGCAAGCCATGATGGGGATTCAGCGGCAACGCAATGAACCACAAGCTCGCTCCACCGAATAGCCGTCGCATTGCGATGCGTCTGTCCGTTTGTCCGTTACACAGCGCACAGGGACTAACATCCCACATGCCGACACTGCAAGGAGGCATCCGGCAGTTCGACCGGGAACAAGCGCGCTTGTATCCAGAGCCCCAATGAATCAAGGAGAAAATCAATGCGCACCATCCGGCTGCAACCGTCCGTTTTTGCGGAGCTCGAAGGAGACACTTCCTGCGACGACTGCGGCAACGACGAGAGGTTGGGGTTCCTGTTCAGTTATGCGTACCAACCCATCGTTGACATCAGCACCCGCCAGATCTACGCACATGAAGCGCTGGTGCGCGGACCGTCCGGGGAATCGGCACATACCGTGTTGTCACGTATTAACGAAGACAACCTTTACCGCTTCGATCAGGCTTGTCGGGTCAAGGCCATTAAGAACGCTGCGGTACTTGGCATGCAAAGCCGTCTGTCGATCAATTTCATGCCCAACGCGATCTACCAACCCGAGCGCTGCATTCGCACAACGCTGGCGGCGGCGCGCGCCCATGGTTTCCCCATCACACGTATCATTTTCGAAACCGTGGAAGGCGATCGGATCGAGGATGCCAAATGGTTGTCCGAGGTGTTGCGCGAGTACAAGCGCATCGGTTTCCTGACCGCGATCGATGACTTCGGCGCCGGTTTCGCCGGTCTTAATCTGCTGGCCGATTTCCAGCCCGACATCATCAAGCTGGACATGGCCTTAATACGCAATGTGGACAAAAGCCCGTCCCGCCAGGCGATCGTGCGCAACGTGGCGCATATCGGCGAGGAACTGGGCATCGCGATTCTTGCCGAAGGTATCGAGACGCGGGAGGAGTACCTGGCATTGCAGTCGATGGGTATACAGCTGATGCAAGGTTATCTGTTTGCCAAACCGCTGTTCGAAGCCTGCGCGACGGCCGACCGGATCAACTGGCCGGCGGCATAAATCCGCAGGCGCACGGCGCTGCTGTTCAGGACGGGTGTTCGACCAACTGCAAGAAGCGCAGCGCGGGATCTAGCCTGAAGTTCCTCCCTTTTCATAGCCACCAAATCGCGATTTTCGTGCCCTCGTAGCTGGAGAAAGCCGCTATACGCGGCCATTTTTTGGTGCGAATTTGTAGTCACTAAATATATTTGTATGTATGTGCTTTTTGGCCTATTATTCTGATCATGCCAACACGCACTGGAACCGCCCACGTCGTCACCAC
>JANYBQ010000014.1 GCA_025360705.1 Betaproteobacteria bacterium
TTATACATACCACCACATGCCACCATCAGCCGCGCCTCTTCGTCGCCATTTAAACGGCGGTCGCGCGGTGCTGCCCATGCGGCTGGCACCTCCACTGCCTGGAACTTGTCGCCCAATGGGTAGTGGTGCTCATGCGAGTGCCATTCGATAGCGGTCTTCAATGCATAAAAGAGTTTGCGGGCTGAACCCGGTGTGTAGCATCGCACGCGGTCGCCGTCATACAACGGATGGGTCTTGGTCTTGTTTGCTGGTTGCGGTATCGGCGTTACTTGCAGTTTTTTCAAGAACGCACTGATGACCTTGTGGCTGAGTGTGTCGATGGTGAAATCGCCAAGATGATATTTGACGGACTCGACGCCGTATCGCTTCGTGTTGGTCAGCGTGCTGACCGTCTCACCCTCAGCATTGGTGGTGGTGTGGGCTGCGAGGTATTCGGTCAATGCGTCGGCAACAGTGGTGCGCTCGCTTTTGCGCGAGACCTTATCGCCGCCGCGTATCTTGACCTCTTGTTCCTGCGCCCACTTGACTGCGTCTCGCTTCTTGTTTTTGTCGAAGGTCTTGGACAGTGGCGGATGGCCCTTGATGGTTACGCGCGCTTCCCAGAACTCACGCTCGCCGCGCACTCGCTTGGTAACTGCTGCCATGGTGGTGCCCTATGATGAAGTTGAGCCGAAAGCCCCAAACCTGCGCCAACTTGGGATTGGCTAGGGATTTCATCATAAACGATAGTCAAAAATCCTTATTTTATGCGGCTTAGCGGCTGATAGTGTTAGCTCCTCCTAAGTGCTAGATATAGGTTCGATTCCTATTGGCGGGACCAGACTGCTGCCATTCAAAACAGCCTTCCCACATTGAAGAGCGTCAACACCCCAAGTGCCGCGAATATCGCGGCGGCCACTGCGTGGACCAGGGGCAAGGACACCTTCCTGGCGATGCGGTCACCCAGGAATACCGCCGGCACGTCGGCCAGCATCATGCCGAACGTAGTTCCGGCAACAACCGCGAATAACGAGTCGTAACGCGCAGCCAACGCGACCGTCGCGATCTGCGTCTTGTCGCCCATTTCGGCGAGAAAAAACGCGATGACCGTGGTTCCAAAAACGCCGAAGCGACCAGTGCTTTCGGCAACTTCGGTGTCCACCTTGTCCGGCACAAGGATCCACAGCGCCATTGCGATGAACGACCCGCCTATGACCCAGCGCAGAACTTCCGGCCCCAGCGCATGGGCGACCCATGCACCGACACTTCCGGCCAGCGCATGGTTGACCAACGTGGACACCAGGATGCCAAAAACAATGGGTAAGGGCCGCTTGAATTTGACCGCCAGCAGCATGGCCAGCAGCTGCGTTTTGTCGCCCATTTCACCAAGAGCGACTACACCGGTAGATACGAGAAAAGCTTCCACAAAAAACTCCCGGGACCGGAAAACCAGAGACCGCAGGCTTCCCCGGTCCCCCGGAGATCATGCGGTCAAAGGTCTTGCCAGGCCTGAAAGCTGTGTGCGCCATGGCCGTGAAGACCAAGTCTGTTGACGCAAACCCCTGCTTGAACAGGGCGGCTACTCCCCAATGACGAGTGCGTCCCAAGTATAGCTTTGGCCACATGGACCCAGCACGCAAGGCAAGGTGATGCCAACGCCCGTGACTTTAGGCACTATCCGTACGAGGGGACCAGCCGCCATGCGAAAAGCGGAATTCCTGAAGGAATCTCTTGGCCCACAGAAGTTGCGCGGCAAGTACCAACATGCCTACCGGAACGATCACAAAAGCCGGGCCGGGGCCAGTCAGAACGGTCAGCGCAATACACAGCATTTCCACCGTTGCCCCAAGTAGTGCAACAACTATCCACATGGCGCCAGGAAACGGCGATGGATATATATGCCTATAGGAGGCGCGCTGCGACATTCGACTCAGGACCCGTTTTGCGTAGCCAAATCCCTTCCCACGAGACAGGTTGGCTCCGCCAGGGGTAGGGATGCGGTGACGAATCAGCCTCATTTTTTTTCCGATGGGACCTGACCTGCACGATGATTTGCATAACCAGTCTGCGCATCATGCTAGTTGCATCTATCGTTGTCATCCTCTTGCCAAGCCGACTTGACGTGGTCGGCGTCCTACGCCAGACCATCAACCGGCCTAAAACCTGGCCGCGAATCGCAATTGAATGAAGGTCTCGCCTGGGTTGGGCTCGCGAATGCCGGCATTGGAAAAATGCTGTAACTGCACCGCCAACTCGTACCGGCCTTGGGCTCCTATGGTCCGGCCCAATCTAAAACTTTCGAAAAAATTCAATCGCGTGCTGAATGTGCGATCCGGCGTGGCGTAAATCCGGTCCAGGTGGCTCAGTCCCAAGCCGGCATCGACAAACCATGCCGAGCCCCCGTCGTTTGGCCGATACCGCAGAACGGGCATCACACCAATTTGCCTATACGACGAAGTGCCACCGCCAATTGCCGGCGCCCGCCAGTCGCTGAGGAAGACATCTCCATAGCTCGATAGTTTGCCGTTCCACCAATCGGTATGCCACTGCGCTGGCGTCACAAGGCCAATGGTCGTAGCGCTGGAACTGCGGGTACTGTGCGTGGTTAGGCCAGTTTGACCATAGATGCCCCGATTCGCGTCCATAACCTGCGCGGCGGCAGGCAAAGAGGCTAGCGCCAGCCACAAGGCGGCACTAGCCAGCCGCAATGAAGCAAATGACTGACCAGGAAACCGTCCGGCGGCGTTCATGAATTGGCAATCGATCGCTTATATAGCTGCATAAATACCTGTCTGCAAAAGTTGTAAAAAAGTATTGCAGTATGCAGCAGAGCGATGATGTAGGGCTGGCCTCTATAGCGTTGTTGAATAACCCGCTAAACCGCAAAAAATGACGCATTGACGCACGTCAATATTCACATCCATAAACGGCTTCGCCTAATCAAAATGCTCTTGAAACATCTTGTACAGCGGCTCGTGTAGGGACATTCCGACACACGGCCAGGACGCCACGCTCCAAACCACGCGCCAATTTGACATGGCGCAGCCGACTTCTTCGCAACACAACGCAAATTCTTCTTGCTATCCGGGAGGCATCCATATAAGCACAACATGAGCAATACCGGCAACCTGTACGCAGCCGAGCCCAATCGGGATCCTATTACGGGGGAGCCCGGCGCTCACCCGGTCGGAACCGGCATTGGCGCCGCATTGGGCGGGGCAGCTGCCGGCGCCGTCACTGGCACCGCGGTCGGTCCGCTTGGGACCATAGTGGGCGCCGCATTGGGCGCGATCGTCGGCGGCCTTGCCGGTAAAAGCGCGGCAGAATCCATCGACCCCACGAGCGAAGACGCTTACTGGCGCAAAAACTTCATACATCGCCCATACGGGCGCGATGCCAGCTTCGATGACTATGGCCCGGCTTACGGTTATGGCATCGCCGCATACAACCGTTTCCCCGGTCGAAGGTTCGACGATATTGAAGCGGATATTTCACGCGACTGGACCGCGGCACGGGGCCGGTCCAATCTGGAATGGTCGCGCGCCCGCGAAGCCGCGCGCGATGCTTGGCTGCGCGTCGGCGGTCCAGGCTGAACCGTCAGGCCAGAGCGGCGTCGATAGCAGCCACCAGCGCAGGCGCGTCCGGCGTCACATCGGGTGCAAAGCGAGCCAATACCGCACCATCGCGGCCAATCAGGAATTTTTCGAAATTCCACATTACGTCAGTCGGTGTTTTGGGTAACAAGCCGTGCTTGGCCAAAGTTTGTTGAAGTTTGTCGTCGCCAGACCCTTGCGCTTTCGGCTGGGCTGCAATCAGTGCGGCATAAAGCGGATGGCGCGGCTCGCTGTTGGTGTTGACCTTTGAAAACATCGGAAAACTGACACCGTAGTTCAGGTCGCAAAAGGACTCAATCTCGGCTTCGCTGCCCGGCTCCTGGGCACCAAAGTCGTTGCAGGGGAAACCCAGCACTTCCAGCCCTTTGGCATGCAGGCGCTGGTAGAGTTTTTCCAGTCCCTCGTATTGCGGAGTCAGACCGCACTTGGAAGCAACGTTCACGACCAGCAGCACTTCGCCGCTGTAATCGGCCAGCGTCGCGTCGCTGCCGTCGATTCGTTTAAGGGGGATGTCTTTGACGGAGATGCTGTTCATGGAGTTTCCTTGGTCGAGGCAGCCGGATGACACCACCCGGTCTGAAACTATTATTCAAGGAAACGCAAAAACCGGCAGCGAGCCAAGGTATTTCAGGAAACTAAGGCTTGGGCACATGAATCCGGCTGATCATCAACGAACCAGATAGCGCAAACAGCAGCACCAGGGGATGCAATGTAAAGCCTGCAAGTTGCATGCTGCCAAACCATAATTCCTGCCGAACCGCACCAAGACGCGCTGCCAATGCCATTAACGCAACCAATAAAATTGAGGTCGGTATCGGCGTGCCTTCGAAATATTTGACCCGTCCGGTACCCTCGGATAACGCTTCCGCCGTAACGTTGTAGCGCGCCAGGCGCGACACGCCGCAAGCGACGAAATAAGCCAGCACGATACGGTCGTAAAAACCTTGCATGCCGCACGCATAGGCGATGATGGCCGGCGCAACCCCGAACGAGATGACGTCGGCCAGAGAGTCCAGTTCGCGGCCCATCGCGGACGACTTCCGCCTCCAGCGTGCGACACGGCCGTCGATAACATCAAACACCAGGGCGGAAAGCACCAACACACAGGCGTAATAGATATGTCTGGTCAACCCTGTCTCGATGTACGACATGGCCGAGAACAGCGCGCCAACCCCGCAAACCGCGTTGGCCAGCGTAAACCAGTCCGCCAGATGAAACTCGCGAATCATCGAAAAAGGCTTGCGTGGCACGGCTGAAATCATGACTTGACTTTAGGCCACTCCGGTTGGCAGGCTTGTCAGCGAAGGCACGCCGGAACTGTAGGAGGCAGACCTAGTTGTAAGCCGTCACCCACAATGAACAGCGCGGTAGTCCGAGTGACGCAGTACACACATTCGTGGAAGATGAACTTCGATCCGGCTTGCATCACCCACTGAAAGGAACCGGCATGAAAGAGCCACAGCGGAAATTCAACTACAAAGGCCTGCCCGTTGAAATCGACTTGAAGAAAGTGGGAGACCGTTGGCATTGGTCTTACCGGATAAGTAACAGCTCGCCGTACGAGTTACAGGATACCGGGGAGAGTTCCGAGGAGCGCGCACTTTTGTACGCCTTTAACGACGCGCGTGGGCGAATCGACGCTATGGCGTAAGAGAACCTGCTCTTGCGGCGCCCACAGTCGTCGTACTCCAGACGATCAATGCCAACAGCCCTAATTGAACCGGCAAACGCAGCACCAGTGCCCAGTAAGGGATTGGGAAAAGATCGGGCCTCTGCAACATGTAAATGTGAGCTGGCGTCACGGCAATGGTGAGTGCAAAAAGTCCCCATCCTGCCGCACGCCGTGTGGTTGCCCATAACAGACCGAATGCACCCAGCAACTCTAAAACTCCACTGATCAGCACTGCCGCACGGGGCCACGGTATGTAGGGCGGAACAATGCGCATTTCGGTGTCGGTCGCCACGAAGTGCGCGATGCCACCGACAAAAAACCAGATAAAAACTGTCAGCAGACCCAGCAATTTCCCGCACCTGAAATTCCCGACTTCCATAGCCATTGCCATGAAACCGTCAACGCCGGCTTGCGACCACGCAGGTCGCCATCGGCCCCTTCAATTCCATCACGGCATCCCGGCTGAGCTTGATCGACTCCGCGAGACTGAACCGGTCTTCGGCATCGCGCCTGACTTCAATTACCGCGCTACCGCTAAGGGCTACCCACGCATCGTCCTGGTAGGCGAAGTTGATACGCCGTACTGAACGAATCACGTTTTCATCCATCGACACGCTAAGCGCGCGCACCGCGTTTTCGTCTTCGCCGCGCCGCGCCGAAGCGACTTCCGTAACTTCTATCTGAGCCACGAAAGGCGATACCCTGGAAGCTGTCTTTTGCACATGAAAGGCTAGCGAAACCGGTGCATAAAAGCGCTTGACCCACGAGCCGGCGGCCTCGGCGTAAGCGACTTCGCTCAAAGGACGTTCATTGAACGCCTCCTTGCAATGGGTGACCAGCGCGTCGAAATCGGCCAGCGCCTCAGCCTGCACATTGGCGCATATTGCTGCCAGGACGATTGCCGCAACGACAACTTCCCGGCTTTTCATGATTGCCACCCGGCATCCCCGAGGCTTAGAAACTGTACTTCAGCCCCAGGCTGGTGGTCCGAACGTTGTCGTGGGCGCCACCCGCGAACTGGAAGCGGTCGTTTTCCAATTCCAGCAAAGCAGACCAGTTTCTATCGATATCCCAGCTAAGGCCCAATGCGTAAGAAGGCCCCCAGCCGGTTTTGCTGCCGTTCACCAGACCCGTGCCGGCAGCCGAACTCACGCGTGTGCGACCATAGATGCCGCCAAGTTTGCCGTACACGCTGAAATTTTGCGACAGGGGGGCGCGACCCACTAGGCTGAGGTTGATGCCGTAGGCTGCCGTCCTGCCGCCCGCGCGCTTGACGCTTCCCAAATCGGTATAGCCGATTTCAGCACCGACGTGGGGGTTGAAGTAGCCGCCCAGATAAATGTGACCCGACGTGTCCGAGCGATCGCATGTCAACGCCAGTGCGCCGCACGGCGTCGAATAACGCGAACGACCGACGTTCAACCCTACGTAACCGTTGTTGGTATACGGGATCCAGGAGGTACGGTTGGCATCGTACGCATTGTCGCCGGATGCCTGCGCCGGCATGGTCTGGGCTTGCGCGGCCAAACCGCTCAAGGCAATACCCAAGGCGATGAAGCTGTACTTTGTTTTTATAAATTGCTCTGACATGAATTACTCCTGCGGGGTTGGTGTGCTGACAGTATCGAATCGGCGGTTTGTGCAGTGTGTAGGAAAAATCCAAGACGTGGTGTAAGCGGCATCGCCGTAATTCCGGCCTCTTTTGAAGTGTTCGGGCCACAAATTTCTGTAAGAATCGCTGCATGGGACAACCGGCTGCGTTACCCCGCTACCCGAACGGTTGCCCCGACACTGTCTCACCACCTCGACCGCCCTTCATGACCACTGTTGTCTTTGCTGATCTGGTTGGCAGCACCAGCATGTTCGAGCGATTGGGCGACGAAACCGCGTCGCGTTTCGTTACCCAGATCGTCAGCGTACTCAGCCGGACATTCGAGCAGCATCATGGCCGGGTGGTAAAGCTGCTGGGCGACGGCCTGTTCGCGGTTTTTTCAAACGCGGGGGATGCGCTGGCGGCTTGCGTCAGCATCCAGAAACGTCTCGAGGAAAAGCCGGTTCATGCCGGCGGCGACGGCGCTCCGGTTCAATTTCAAATGGGTATCGATTCAGGTGATGTGGTTGAAATAGACGGCGACTGCTTCGGCGACACAGTCAACTCATCGGCACGCCTGGCCGACCTGGCCGGCGCGGCGCAAATTCTCACCACGGAAAATGTCTGGTCGGCCCTGCTGCCCGGTCAGAAGGCTTTGTTGCGCAGCATGGGACCGATGTACCTGCGTGGCCGTGCCGAATCCAGCCATGTGTATCGGGTGGAGTGGCAGACCGGGCGCGACGAGGACGCCACCGTGGTCAGACGCTCCCTGTTTTCCGAGCTACCCGAGGCTTTTCTTGACCTGAAATTTGGCGACCGGACCGTACGGCTCGCGGCTAAATCGAACAGCAAGATTTCCATCGGCCGCGCGGCCGATGCGGCGCTGACCCTGAACGACCCACGGGTCTCACGTACGCATGCCACGATGGAGTGGCGCGGTGGGCACTTCATACTGTGCGATGCGTCGACCTATGGAACCTGGGTCTATGTGGGTAACCAGAGCGAGGCCGTGGTGCTGCGCCGTACCGACTGTTTCCTGGTCGGAAGCGGACTGATCGTCCCGGGGTGCGAGCGCAGCGACGATAAAGCGCCGCTGATCTCGTATTCCATCAAGACCTGACGCGCGCCGCATGCCCCTTAACAAGCTTGGCCGATACGATCTGATTCGCGTGCTGGGCAAAGGCGCGATGGGACTGGTATACGAGGGGCGCGACCCCAATCTGGACCGCCGCGTAGCGATCAAGACCATCAAGGTGGAAAATCTGTCCGAAGAAGCTGCGGCCGAATACGAAGTGCGTTTTCGCACCGAGGCGCGTTCCGCGGCGCGCCTGCAGCACCCGAATATCGTCAGCGTCTACGACTCGGACCGGGACGGCGACATCGCCTTTTTGGTGATGGAATTCATCCAGGGTGACGACCTGAAACATCACCTGGACAAAGGTGATCGCCATACGCTGGAGCAGACGCTGGGCATCATGTCCGATCTGTTGTCGGCGCTGGACTACGCGCACCGGCAAAACATCGTGCACCGCGATATCAAGCCCGCCAATCTTCTGATAGAAGCCAACGGGCGCGTCAAGCTGACCGACTTCGGCGTGGCGCGCATTCAGGACTCGGGCGACGCCACGCGCACCCAGGGTTCTATGGTGGGCACGCTCAAATACATGTCGCCCGAGCAGGTTCAGGGTCAGCTGATCGACTCCCGTGCCGACCTGTTCGCGGCCGGCATCGTGCTGTACCAGTTGCTGACCGGCAAGCGGCCGTTCGACGGCGACAGCGACTTCGCCATCATCCAGCAGATCGTCGCGCAGGACCCGGCGCCGCCCACCAGATTCAATCCTAAGCTGCCGCCCGCGATGGACGCGGTGGTGGCGCGTGCGCTGGCCAAGTCGCGCGAGCAGCGTTTCGCCAACGGCCACGAATTCGCCGCCGCCCTGCAGGCTGCCGCGGGGGAGGCATCCGATCCCACGGCGATCGCGCCTGCCGCCCCATCGGTATCCGCGAGAAGTTCCACCTGGACGCGCACCATGCGTGCCGGCGAATCGCTGGTCGACACGCAATCGGGCACCGGTACAAACGGCTCCGCCGTTGCGCAAGAGCTGGAACTGGTTTACTGGAAGGATGTCAAGGACTCGGCTGAAGTCGAAGATCTGCAAGGCTTTCTGGACCGGTTTCCAACTGGCATCTACACCGATCTGGCGCGTCGCCGTCTGAAAAAAATCCGTTCTCCAAGTGGCGAAGATTCGGGCCTGGGTTCGAAGTCGGGAATTGGTCCGCTGGACAAAACCATGTTGATGTCCCCGACTGGCTCGCCGAGCGCGGCTTTGCCGGTTGGGGGCACGGTAGATTCGGCGTGGAACGCGTTGGGAGAAGCCGCGGACCGCGTGCCGACGCCATTGTCTATGGAAGCCGCGCCGGATGCCCCGCCTGAAACCGTTGCTTCCGCGCCCCCGGCCGAGCCGGATTCGAGCCCGCAGCCGGTAGCGCCTTGGTCGCCGGCAACCACCGTATCCGCGCCCTTAAGTCCACCGGTGCCGATAGCTGCACCGGCGTCAAGGCGCCTGGCCTGGATGCTGGCCGGCATCGTGGCATTGGTGGGCGCGGGAATAGTGGTGAACCGGATGTCGGCATCCGACGCCACCGCGGTACAGTCCGCTGCTCCCGAAGCAACCGGCGCAATAGCCCCTGCCCTGGCGGTCGTGGCTTCCTCCCCCGCTGGGCAATCTCCCCCTGCCGGGCAAGCTATTGCAGCAGCCCCGGCACAATCTGCACAACCTCCACAACCAGCGCAATCTGGACCACCCGCACGCCTTGCACGCTTTGCTGCCCCTGTTGCCGCGCCGGGTTCCGCGGTTGCCGTCGCAATAGGCTCGCCGACATCGGCCGCGAGCGCAGCGGCTTTGGCCGCGAAAAAGGCCGCGAGCGAAAAGGACCGGCTGGCCAAACTGGCGCCGGCAAAAGTGGAGACTTCGGTTGCGGCCCCGGGATTGACGCGGGTTGAACGCGTAGTGCCTGCGTCCATTAGCCCGGCGGTGGCAGCGGCCAATCCCCGGCAGGCGTGCGAGGGCCGCGCGTTTCTCGGCCTTCAAAGCTGCATCGCGGAGCAGTGCGCCAAACCGGCTTTTGCCGGCAGCGCGGAATGCGTGGAACGCCACGCCATGGAACAGCGCCGGCGCGACGCCGAACAGTCGCGCCGGTGAGCTGGCGGTGAAACATCCTGCCTCTTCACAGGTGCAGAAGCTTCTGGTGCATGCCGCCCGGCAACACGCGGCGGGTGACCTGACTGCAGCCGAACTGAGTTATCGAGGCGTGCTCGACCTCGATGCGGATCAACCGATGGCTCTGGCGGGCATGGGTGCGCTGGATGGACAACGTGGCCACGCCGCCCAAGCGGCTCAATACCTGGCCCGCGCCTGCAAACTCGAACCGGGAATGGCCATATTCCAGCACAACCATGGCGAGGCTCTGCGGCAACTCGGGCAACTGCCGCTGGCCGAGGCGGCACTGCGCCGCGCCGTGGAACTCGACCAAAACCTTGTGCCGGCCTGGGAGAGCCTGATTGCGATGGTCCAGACTGCGCAGGCGCTGGCGTCAGGCGCCCATGACATGCGCCGCGCCGAAGTGTTGGCGTGGGAGCTGGCACGCATGACCAACAACAAAGGCAATGCTTTGCTTGGACGCGGCGATCCGGTGCAGGCGATTGGCTGTTACCGGCATGCGCTTTCCATACGCAGCGACTACCCCATGGCATGGTCCAACCTGGGCAACACCCTGCGCCAGGTGGGACAGATCAATGAGGCCGAGGCGGCATGCCGGCGCGCCGTTGCGCTCGACCCGAATTTCGGTGCGGCGTGGAACAACCTCGGCAATGCGTTGATCGAGCAGGGCCGTTATGAAGAAGGCTCGCGCTGTTACGAACAGGCGTTGGAGAAGCAGCCCGATTTCCCAGAAGCCCTGCATAACCGCGGCAGCGGATCGTTGTTCAACCGCCTCTTTGCTCCCGCTGCGACCGATGCGGAACTGGCGGCCGTCCATCGCGATTGGGGTGCCGCCTACCCGGCTCCGCGGAACCGGCGCTGGCACAACACGCGCGAGCCGGATCGCCTTCTGCGCATCGCGTACTTGTCACCGGATTTCCGCGAGCATGCGATGCGCCATTTCATCGAGCCGCTGCTTGCGCGCCATAGCGCGTCCCGGGTGGAAGTGGTCTGCTACGCGCAAGGTCCGGGCGCGGACGCCCACACACGGCGCCTGATCGAATATGGGCAACGCTGGAACTGGGTCCATGGCTTGAGCGATGCCGAGCTGGCAGCGCGGATCGAGCGCGACCGGATCGACATACTGGTCGATTGCGCGGGCCACACCCATGGCACGCGGCTGGCGGCTCTGGCGGGCAAACCCGCGCCAATCATGATGTCGTGGCTCGGCTACCTGCACGCCACCGGCCTGCCGGCGATGAACTACCGGTTGACCGACGAATGGGTGGACCCCCCGGGCCCGGCCGATACGCCCGGAAATGACCTGACGGCCGATGAAATGCCGCTGCGAATAACCGGCGGAATGCTGGCCTACCGGCCCCATTTGGCGGCGCCAGAGGCCAACGCACTGCCTTGTGTGGCGCGTGGCTACACGACCTTCGGGTCGCTCAACAACATCCAAAAGCTAAATCGCCTGGTGGTGGCGGACTGGGCGCGATTGTTGGGCGCGGTGCCGGGGTCCCGGCTACTGCTGCAAGGCAAGCATTTGGCCGACCCGGGTGTGGTGGGGCGTATACGCGGCATGTTCGAAGCCTTTGGTATAGCGCCCGCGCGGCTCGACCTGCAACCCGCATCAGTGGATTTTTTGCGCACCTATCACGAGATCGACATTGCGCTCGACACCCTGCCCTACGGCGGCGGCGCAACCACCTGCGACGCCTTGTGGATGGGCGTGCCGGTCATCACGCAGTCCGGCACGCGCGCGGCGGGCCGGCTCTCGACCAGCATATTGAATCTTGTCGGGCGCCCCGAGTGGGTGACGGAAACATCCGATGCTTACATAGCTGCCGCTGCCGCACTGGCTCGAAACACCCGGGCACTGGCTGAGATAAGGCGTGACCTGCGTGGGCAGATGCAGGCCTCGGCCTTGTGTGATGAGGCCGGCTTTGTGGCGCGGTTGGAAGAGGTCTATCGGCAAGCCTGGAAACGCTGGTTGAGGCAATCCGAGGAAACTTGCTCGGCACCGACAGCCTGGGGCGCGATGTGTATGCGCGCATGGTGTACGGGGCGCGCATCTCGTTGCTGGTCGGTCTGCTGGTAGCCGTCATTTCCATCGTCTGCGGATCGGTCATAGGCCTGCTGGCCGGGTACTTCACGCGGGTCGATGCAGTGGTCATGCGGCTGATGGACGGCATCATGGCGATCCCGTCGATCTTGCTGGCGATTGCATTGGTAGCCTTGCTGGGCGCCAGTGTCAAGGTGGTGATCATCGCCATCGCCATTCCCGAAATCCCACGTGTTACGCGATTGGTGCGCGCCGTGGTGTTGTCGGTACGCGACCTGCCATTCGTGGAGGCGGCGCGTTCCAACGGCACACGCGTCGGCAAGCTGCTGCGCCGGCACATCCTGCCCAGTACGGTGGCGCCGCTGATCGTGCAGGCCACCTATATTGCCGCGTCCGCCATCCTGACCGAGGCTGGCCTGAGCTTCCTGGGTGCCGGCACGCCACCCGAGTTCCCGACCTGGGGCAACATGATCGCGTCGAGCCGGCTGTACCTGCAGATCGCGCCATGGACCATTTTTGCGCCGGGTATCTGCCTGGCGCTGGTTGTGCTCGCGGTTAACCTGGTGGGTGACGGACTGCGCGACCGGCTCGATCCGCGCATTTCACGGCGTATGTAATCGCAAGGCGCATGTCAATGGTTCCAGCCCTCGTTATCGACAACCTTCATACCCGCTTCTTCACGCGCGACGGCGTGGTGCGTGCCATCGAAGGCCTTTCGCTGACGGTGCAGGCGGGCGAGGTGTTGGGCATCGTGGGCGAAAGCGGCTGCGGCAAGTCGGTGACGGCCCTGTCGGTGATGCGGCTGATTCCGCCCCAGTCCGGCCGCATTGTCCAGGGTACGGTAAGTTTTGAGGGCAAGGACCTGGCAACGCTCAGCGACGCCGAGATGCGCAAGATTCGAGGCAACCAGATCGCCATGGTGTTCCAGGAACCCATGACGTCGCTCAACCCGGTGCACACGGTCGGTGCGCAGATCGCCGAGGCGGTGCGTATCCACCAGGGACTTTCACGCTCCGCGGCGCTGGCGCGCGCGGTCGAGATGCTCAACCTGGTTCGTATTCCGGATGCGGCGCGTCGGGTAGCGGACTATCCGCACCAGTTCTCGGGCGGCATGCGCCAGCGCGTGATGATCGCGATGGCTCTATCGTGCAACCCCAAGCTGCTGATAGCCGATGAGCCGACCACCGCGCTCGACGTCACCATACAGGCGCAGATCCTGAAGCTCATGGTGGAATTGAACGGTCGCGTCGGCGCGGCCATCATGTTGATCACGCACGACCTCGGCGTGATCGCGGAGACCGCGCATCGTGTGGTGGTGATGTACGCCGGCCGCAAAGTCGAGGAAGCCACCGTGCAGGCGCTGTTCGACCGTCCCATGCATCCGTACACACGCGGCTTGATGGCGTCGATCCCGCGCGGGCGGCAGGGCACGCGCGCGCGGCGCCTGAGCGAGATACCGGGCATCGTTCCGTCGCTGCGCGAGACCACCCCGGGCGTCGCGCCCTTGACCGGTTGCGCCTTCGCACCCCGCTGCGGGTTCGCCACAGCGCGGTGCCACGCGCAGGAACCACCGTTGATGCACTACGTCGAGGCCATCGATGCGCCCGGGCCGGCCGGCCCGGGCGCATCGATGCGCGAACGCGCCATGGCGTTTCGGCCGGAGACTATCGCGGCCCCCGCCGTGACGGATCGCCTGGCCGCGGCCGATGCGCCGGTCGGCGCGCATCTGGCGGCGTGTTGGGAAATCGACCGAGTACTCGCAGCATGAGCAGCACCGCGTTGTCCACAACGCCATCCAGCGCGGAGGTCCTGCGCGTCGAGGGACTGAAAAAACACTTTCCGGTCCGGCGTGGCTTGCTGCAAAACGTCACCGGGCATGTCAAGGCAGTAGACGGCGTGTCGTTTGCCATTGAAGCCGGCGAAACTTTGTGCCTGGTGGGCGAGTCGGGCTGCGGCAAGTCCACGGTCGGCAAAACCATTCTGCGTTTGCAGGAACCCAGCGCGGGCCAGATCTGGCTTGGCGGCACCGAGGTCACAAGCCTGACCGAAGAGCAGATGCACATCCACCGCCGTGAGGTGCAAATGGTGTTCCAGGATCCCTATTCGTCGTTGAACCCGCGCATGCGGGTGCGCCAGATCGTCGGCGAACCACTCGAGAACTATGCGCTGGCCGAGGGAGCCGAGAAAGAGCGCCAGGTCGTGGCGCTGCTCGAAAAAGTGGGCTTGCGCAAGGACGCGATGGACCGCTTTCCGTTCGAGTTCTCGGGCGGCCAGCGTCAGCGTTTGGGTATCGCGCGGGCTCTCGCGCTTAACCCGCACCTGATCGTGGCGGACGAACCGGTGTCGGCGCTGGACGTATCGGTGCAGGCCCAGGTGCTGAACCTGCTGATGGACCTGCAGGAAGAGTTCGGTCTGGCGTACTTGTTTATTTCGCACGATCTCGCCGTGGTCGAACATATCGGACACCGCATCGCCGTGATGTACCTGGGCCGCATCGTCGAACTGGCGCCGAAAGACCGCATCTTCAGCCAGCCGCTGCATCCCTACACTGAAGCATTGATGGCAGCGGCGCCGATTGCCGATCCACGCGCGCGGCGCGAGCGGCTGGTGATCGAAGGCGACGTACCCAGCCCGATCAACCCGCCTTCCGGATGCCATTTCCATACGCGTTGCCCATACGCCATCGCGCGCTGCAAAATCGAGGACCCGCCGCTACAGGAAATCGTACCGGGCCATGTGGTGGCGTGTCATCTGCGCACCCGCGAAACCGTACTCGGGGCAACCGCTCTTTCGCAACATACAACAGGAGAGAAAACGTGAAAGACCCGAGTGCCCCGGCACCTCATGCGCCGGCAAGTTTTGCCGACATTCGCCAGCGCATCGCGAAAATTCCGCGGGTTGACATCGCCATCAAGAACACGCCGCTGCAAGAGATGCCCAACCTGGCGCGCCATCTTGGCGGCCCGCGCATTTTCATCAAGCGCGACGACCTGACCGGTGTCGCGCTGGGTGGCAACAAGTTG
Source organism: Betaproteobacteria bacterium (assembly GCA_025360705.1). Classification (GTDB taxonomy): domain Bacteria; phylum Pseudomonadota; class Gammaproteobacteria; order Burkholderiales; family Burkholderiaceae_C; genus CAISIP01. The sequence continues at coordinate 15,142 of JANYBQ010000014.1, forward strand.
CGCAATCTAGAATTTCGGCTTGCGCGCACGATGTCTGAAAAGCCCGACGTCGTGATCGTCGGCCTCGACCTGCAATCCAACTCGGCGCGCCAGACCGTGGGTGCCTGCAACAAGCTTGGCCTGGACACCATTCTGGTGCTCGAAGGCACGCGGCCCGACGTCGTACAAGGTAACCTGCTGATCGATTACCTGCTCGGCGCCGAAATCCATTTCGCGCGCGACCGGCATGAACAACGCAGCCTGCTCGACTCACTGGCGGCGGACTGCCGCGCAAAAGGCCGGCGAGTGCACATTTTGAACGACAACCCGATGTTCGACGTGGCCTCGGCGCTGGCGTACATCGAGACTCTGATGGAGATGCAGGACCAGCTCCAGACGGCCGGCGTCAAGCCAACCGCTTTCTACATGTCGTCCAGCGGCAAAGGCGCGGCCGGCTTCGAGATAGCACGCAAACTCTTCGGCGGCTTCGCCATCCATAGCGTCACCGCTACCAGCGAGTTCGATGTGCCGTCGCGCACCGCCGGCATCGCCAACCAGACCTGCGAGGCGCTGGGGCTCGACCTGCGGCTGACACCCAGCGACATCACCAACTTCGGCGGTTTTGTCGGCGCGCGTTACGGCGTGCCGAGCGACGCCGGCAACGAGGCCACGCGGCTGTTCGCGCGCCATGAAGGCATCATCCTCGACCCGATCTACACCGGCAAGGCCGCCGCAGGAATGATTGCGCATATCCGCGAAAACCGCTTTTCGCGCGACGACGTACTTGTCTTCGTTCACACCGGCGGCTCACCGGCAGTATTTACCTGGAACCAACTCTGGACTGGCGGCGCAAGCCATCGACCATAAAATTTCCCCATATACAACTCAGGAGCAACCATGCAAAGACGCAACGCACTCGGACTGATCGGCGGTATCGCCGCCACACCTCTCGTTGGTATTCGCGAAGCCCTGGCTCAAGCCGCGCCCGGCAAGACACTGACCTACGGGCAGAGCACACGCGTCACAACGCTGGACCCCGCGCAGGGTGCGTTCTCGACTTATCCAGGTGGTTACGAAGTCGGTTATTGCCTCTACGACCGGCTGGTCGATTTCGACAAGAACCTAAAAATTGTTCCGCAACTGGCCGTTAGCTGGGATGGCGCGCCCGATGCGAAATCGGTGCGTTTCAAGCTGCGCACGGGTGTGAAGTTCCAGGACGGAACGGCGTTCGACGCGGCGGCAGTCAAATTCAATGTCGAGCGCATGATGGACAAGACCCGCACCCCTACCAACCGGCCATTGTGGGACGCGGTGAGCGGCGTCGATGTGATTGATGCGTCGACCGTGGTCGTGCGTACCAAAGAGCCCTTCTCGCAAATACTCAACACCTTTGCACATGGCTCGGGCTCCATCGTGTCGCCGGCTTCGGTCGAGAAATATGGCGAAAAAGGCGTGGCGCAGAATCCGGTGGGTGCCGGGCCATTCATGCTGGAGTCGTTCACCCCCGGCCAGGAAGTTGCGCTGAAAGCGTTCGACGGTTATTGGGGCGGCAAGCCGCCCACGGACCGGCTGGTGTTCAAGTTCATCGCCGAACCCGCGACCCGCATCGCCGCCTTGCGCACCGGATCGGTGGATATCGTCGATTCGGTTCCGGTTCAGCTTGTCGCCGGCCTGCGGCGCGAAGCCAACATCGAAGTCATCACCGGCCCCAGCCTGCGGCCGCTGGGCCTGGTCATCAACATGGCCAACGCGCCCTTCAACGACGCCAAGGTGCGCCAGGCACTTAACCACGCGGTACCGGTCAAGACCATCGCGGAACGCGTGTTCTTCGGGTTTGCCAAAGCCTCGGATTCGCCACTCGCCTTCGATACACAGGGCTACAAGAAAAATACGCCGTTCGAGTATTCGCCCGACAAGGCCAAGGCCCTGCTGGCCAGCGCCGGCTGGGTCGCGGGCGCGGACGGCAAACTGCAAAAAGGCGGCCAGCCCTTGAAAATTCGTATGCTCGCCTCCGAAGGCCTGTTCCCGGGCGACGTCAGCATCATCGAGATCTGCCAGCGCGCGTTCGCGCAGATTGGCATCGATGCCACGATTACCAAGGTCGAAAGCGGCGCTTATTACGGCGAGTTGCGCAAAGAACGCGCAGCGCTGAATTTCGACCTCGCCATGTTCGGCTTCAACCCCTCCAATGCCTCTGGCCTGTACCACCTGGAGTCGCTGTACAAGTCCAACGCCAGCGACACCGGTGTGCTGGACGTGTGGAACATTGGCCGCTACCGCAATTCCAAGGTCGATGACCTGCTGCGCCAGGCGCACGCCACGGTCGACCTGCCCTCGCAGAACGCGTTGCTCGGGCAGGTGCAGGACATAGTGTGGGCCGATGCGCCATACGTCTGGCTGCATGTGAACGAGAACGTCACGGCGGTCCGCAAAGGCGTCAAGGGCGTCGAGGTCTGGCCCATCGTGTTCACCATTCCACGCCGCGCCAGCGTGTAATCCCTTCGCGTTACTTCCCTGTTCAGCTTCATCTTCACCCGCCTGGCACGTATACCGCTGATCGCGTTCGGCGTGGTGACCATCGTGTTCTTAATCTTCAAGGCGGTGCCCGGAGACGAGGCCCAGATGATGGCCGGCGCCACCGCGAGCCAGGTGGACATCGAACTGCTGCGGACCCGCCTGGGGCTGGACCAGCCGCTGCTAACGCAATACGGCACCCGCATGCTGGGACTGGTGCAAGGCAACCTGGGTTATTCGTCCACCTTCCGGGGCAACCCATTGCCGCATATCCTGTCGCGCCTGCCGGCAACCTTGGCGCTGGCGGCGGCGGCGATCCTGGTAACGGTGGTTCTCGGCATTCCGGCCGGCGTGCTGGCGGCCGTACGCCAGCGCAGCTGGCTCGACTATTCGTTATCGCTGCTGGTCGTCGGCCTGCTGGCGATTCCGAACTTCTGGCTCGGCATGATGCTGGTGATTGTGTTATCGGTCGAATGGCGCATATTGCCCAGCTTCGGTTTTACGGGCTGGGCATCGCTGGTCATGCCCACCATGGCGTTATCCGCGCGGCTGGTGGCGCTGGTGACGCGTATGACACGGGGCGTGGTGATCGACGAACTCGGCAAGGACTACATTTGCACCGCGCGCGCCAAAGGGGTGGCCGAGTTCGCCGTCATCAGCCACCACCTGCTGCGTAATGCCATGATCCCGACCCTGACCATCATCGGGCTGGAAACCGGTTATTTGCTGGGCGGCTCGGTGGTGGTGGAGCGGATCTTCGCCTGGCCCGGTATCGGCGACCTGCTGGTCAACGCCATCGGAGCGCGTGACTTCACGCTGGTGCAAGGCATCACGGTAATTTTCGTGATCGGTTTTCTGCTTATCAACCTGATCGTCGAGTTGCTCTATCTGGCCCTTAATCCGCGGCTGCGCCATGGCTGAAGCCCATGCCGGTCCGGCCATGCCCTTCAGCGGCGCGCGGCGCCGCTTCAACCTGCCGCTATGGATCGGAATTTTCCTGCTTGGCGTTTATGTCTTTGTCGCCGTTTTCGGTCCGCTGCTGGCTCCCTACGATCCCAATGCACAAGACCTTATCGGGGTGCTCGAAGCACCGTCGGTCGCGCATCCGATGGGCACCGATCAGATCGGCCGCGACATCCTGGCGCGCCTGGTCGTCGGCACGCGTTTCACCATGAGCGCTGCCTTGCTGGCGGTGGCGATCTCGAGCGCCATCGGCGTAACGCTGGGCCTTGTGGCCGGGTATGCAGGCGGGCCTGTGGACGCCGCGATTACCGGCCTGGTCGATCTGCTGCTGACAATTCCCAGCCTGATACTGGCCATCGCCGTGGCCAGTGTCATCGGCGCCGGAATGACCGGGCTGGTGGTGGCCACGACGGCCAGTTTCGTACCCCGACTGGCGCGCCTGATTCGTGGCCGCGTGCTCGAAATCCGCGAAGAGGATTTCATCCAGGCGGCGATCGCCTCCGGCACGCGCCGCGCAAAAATTCTGCGCCGCCACATCCTGCCCAACGCGATGACCATCGTCATCATCGAGACCAGTCTGCTGGCCGGGCAAGCGGTTCTGGTGGGCGCGGCACTTGGGTTTTTGGGCCTGGGCGTTCAGCCGCCGGCGCCGGAGTGGGGCACGATGCTTGGCGCGGGGCGCGAGTTCATCGAGGTCGCGCCGCATCTGGTGGTCGCGCCCGGCATCGCCATATCGCTGCTGGTATTTGCCTTCAACCTTTTCGGCGACGGTCTGCGCGACCATCTCGATCCACGCCAGAACATCTGAACCACCCTCATGACGCCTGACTACCCCATCATCGATTGCCACGCCCATATTTTTCCCGCATTGGCCAGTGCCGGCGGCTTCCCCACCGCCGCCGATCATTTGCTGCACCAGCAACGTGCCATGCATGTCCATGGCAATCAGCCGTATCGGCGGCTGCGCGACCACGGCGTCGTCAGCACGCGCGATCTGTGGAATGCCGATGACCACTCGGAGGCCGGACGCACGGACAGCCAATTTCGCGTCGGCCGCAATGGCCGTTTCGAATGGGAAGCGCACGGCGACAGTGTCTACTGCCAGTTCCTGCCGCCCTACATGCACGACATGTCGGCACCGCCGGACGCCATGGTGGTGGACATGGACTACGCGGGCATCGGCACCGTAGTGCTTCAGAACGACCACATCTATGGCGACCTGGCACCGTATTTCGCCCAGGCCATGCAGGCATTTCCGGACCGCTTCATCGGGCTGGCGCAAGTGGACGAACCGTTCGGGTACCGCGACGACCAGCTCGCCAAGCTGGAGCGCGAGGTCACCCAACTCGGCATGCGCGGGCTGTATTTCACGATGACCGGGTTCTTTCGCGACGGCTACCGCCACTTCCCCGACGAGCCCTTGTTCGACCCGTTGTGGAAACTGGTGGCGCATCATGGCTTGCCGGTCTTCTGGGTTCATTCGGCCAAGTCCGCGGCGGGTACCTATGGGGATGAAATGCAGCGCCTGCGCCGCATCGTCGAGCGCCACCCCGCCATCCAGCACGTACTGGTGCACGGTGTGCCGACCAGCATCTATTGCAATGCCGATGACAACATCGACTTTCCGCCGGAGGTCGCCGACCTGCTGGACAACTGCCCGGTGTTTTCGGAAGTGCTGTATCCGATTGCCTGGGGCGGCAAGATGAACTACCCGTACACGCGTGCACACGGTCATATCCGCCAGGTCTACGATCGCTTCGGCGCGGACAAATTGACCTGGGGTTCCGACATGCCCAATGTGGGACGTTACTGCACCTACAAACAGGCCTTGAGCTACGTGTGGGACCACTGCGACTTTCTTGCGCCGGGGGATCGCCGCAAAATCTTTCACGACAACACGCTCTCGCTTTTTGCCGCCGGCGCGCAGAGCTAAAACTCCGACAAACTATGACCACCACCGAAGCTTCCCCTGACGTGTACGCCCGCCTCGGTGTGCAGCGCCGCATCAACGCGGCCGGCACATTAACGCGGCTGGGTGGCAGCCTGATGGAACCCGAAGTGCTGCAGGCAATGGCAGAAGCGGCTGGAGCGTCGGTAGACATCGCGCAATTGCAGGCGGCGGCCAGCCGTGTGATTGCTTCCGCTACCGGAGCACAGGCCGGCATCGTCACGTCCGGTGCAGCGGCCGCGCTGACCATGGCCACAGCCGCCTGCCTGGCACGCTGGGACGTGACGCGCATGGCCGCTCTGCCTGACACCCGCGCCATGCCCAACCAGGTGTTGATGGCGCGTTCCCACCGCAACAGTTATGACCACGCGGTACGCGCGGCGGGCGGGCGCATTGTGGACATCGGGCACAACGACCGGGGTACCGAAGCGGGCATACGCGGGCTGGAAGCCTGGGAAATCAACGCCGCCATCGACGAGCACACCGCTGCTTTTGTTTTTGTCGCAACACCGCGCAGCGTCGACGACCTGCCGATGGTGATTGCCACGTTGCACGCGCAGGGCTTGCCGGTGATCGTTGACGCGGCGGCGCAGTTGCCGCCCCGAAGCAATCTGCGTTTCTTTATCGAGGCCGGCGCCGACCTGGTGTTGTTCAGCGGTGGCAAAGCCATTGGAGGGCCCCAGGCCAGCGGCATATTGGCGGGTCGAAGCGACCTGGTCGGATCGGCGCTGGTGCAGATGATGGACATGGACGTCAGCCCGCAAACCTGGTCGCCTCCGGACCTGATCGACCGGACCGCTCTCAAAGGCATTCCACACCACGGCATCGGGCGTGGCTTCAAAGTCGGCAAGGAAGAAATCGTGGGCCTGCTGACAGCACTGCAACGCTTTATCGAGCGCAACGAAGACGCCCTTACGACGCAGTTCACCCACCGGCTGCAACGCATCGCCGCGGTGTTGAGCACCGGCTCGCTGATCAAGACGCGGCTGCTGGGTGCGGATGGTGCTGCATCCGGCGTCTTCGTCCCGCTGCTGGAGCTGACCGTGGGCGGCAACGCCCAAGGCTTGTGCCGGCGCCTGCTGGACGGTGATCCGCCGGTGCACCTGGGCGAACGCAGGGCCGACGCAGGCATCTTGACCATCAACCCGCAGACCCTGCGCCCAGAAGACGATGCCGTTCTGACACGCTGTTTAATCGATGCATCCAGGAGCCAAGCATGACTACTGCAACGTCCGGTCGCGACGCAACCCATGACCTGATCCTGCGTGGCGGGCGCGTGATCGACCCCTCACAGAACATCGACCGCGTGGCCGATGTGCGTTTTACCCGTGGCCTGGTGGCCGCGATCGGCGAGCGGCTGGTGGGCGATGCCGCCACCGAGGTGCGCGACGTAAGCGGCAAAATCGTCACCCCCGGATTGATCGACCTGCACACCCATGTGTATTGGGGCGGCACGTCGATCGGCGTGGATGCCGTCGCGCTGGCACGCACCAGTGCCACCGCCACATTTGTCGATGCCGGCACGGCCGGGCCGGGCAACTTCGCGGGCTTTCGCAAGCATGTGATCGAACCCGCCATGCCGGTGCGTATCCTGCCGCTGCTGAACCTGTCGTTCGCCGGCATCTTTGCGTTTTCCAACACCGTTATGGTGGGCGAATGTGAAGACCTGCGGCTGCTCGACCTGCGCGAGTGCGTACGCGTGGCGCGGGAGAACGCGGACCTGATCGTCGGCATCAAGGTGCGTGTGGGCCGTGGCGCCAGCGGTAACTCGGGCGCCGCGCCGCTGGACATGGCGCTGGAAGTCGCCGAAGCCACCGGGCTGCCATTGATGGCGCACCTGGACCATCCGCCACCGTCGCGTCTGGACGTGATGGGGCGCATGCGCAAGGGGGACATCCTGACGCATTGCTTTCGGCCTTTTCCCAATGCACCGTCGCTGCCGGGTGGCGGCGTGCGGCCGGAGGTGGTCGCGGCGCGCGAACGCGGCGTGATTTTCGACATCGGTCATGGTGGCGGCTCGTGCGGCTTTGGCACCAGCCGCGCGATGCTGGCGGCGGGATTCAAGCCCGATGTGATCTCGTCCGATGTGCACATCCTGTCGATCGATGGCCCGGCCTTCGACCTGCTGCACACACTGGGAAAATTCCATGCGCTGGGCATGACGCTGCCAGAGGTCGTCACCTGCGCCACGGTCAACGCGGCGCGAGCCATCCGGCGTCCGGACATCGGCACGCTCAAACCCGGCGCACCGGGCGAAGCCAGCATCTTCGAGGTCGTCACACAACCCACCGAATACAAAGACGTGTTGGGCGAAGTGATTACCGCCGACCGGGGTTTCGCCGCACGCGGACTGGTGTTGAACGGCCGCTGGTGGACCTGACCCCATCTTCCCGTTCGCCCTGCGCTTGTCGAAGGGCTCGACGCGCACTGTTGAAGTTAAAGCTCTCACTATTGCAGGAGGCACAACCATGGCAAATCCCACGCTGATTTTCAGCGATATCGACTACGACCAGGACGGCAAGCAGGTCGACTGGCTGCACCTGCCGCATTCGGTAACGCGTTCGGCCTACGGCACCATTGCGATACCGATCGCCGTGGTGCGCAATGGCGCTGGCCCGACCGTGTTTCTGATGGCTGGCAACCACGGCGACGAGTACGAAGGCCAGATTGTGTTGGCAAAACTCGTCCGTGAACTGGAGCCCGATCACATACAGGGCCGCGTGATCGTTCTTCCGGCATCCAACCTGCCCGCCGCCATGGACGGCGCGCGCGTATCGCCGATCGACCAGGGCAACCTGAATCGCGCATTTCCGGGCGACCCGCATGGCAGCCCGACGTTCGCGATAGCGCATTACATCGACAGCGTGTTGTATCCGATGGCGGACTTTCACCACGACCTGCACTCGGGCGGATCGTCGCTGCGCTATGTGCCCTTTTGCTCGATGCGCCACAGCGGCGACGCGGTGCCGGATGCGCGGTCACTGGCGGCGCTAAAAGCCTTCGACGCACCGTTCAGCATGGTGTGGGCTTTCGCGCCGGAGAATCGACTGGCCAGCGCCGCCGCGGCACGCCGCGGCCTGGTGTCGCTGGGCGGAGAGTTTGGCGGCGGCGGCGACGTCAATCGGGCCAGCCTGGCCATGCTGGAGCGCGGTGTGCGCAACTTTTTGCGCTTCTCGGGGGTGATGGCAAATGCCACAACGGAGGACCCAGGCGACGCCGTAAAAGGTACGCGCCTGATGGAAGTTTCAAGCCGCGGGCACTATGTCTACGCGCCCGAACCCGGGCTGCTGGAGCACACCGCAGACCTCGGCGCCGAAGTGCAAAAGGGTCAACTCGCCGGCCTGGTCCACTTCGTCGACAACCCAGCCCGCCAACCGGTACCCTGCTACTTCCGACGCTCAGGCATGGTGATATGCCAACGGCATTTTGGACGCGTGGAGCGCGGTGATTGCGTGGCGCATCTGGCGACAGATTGTTAATCTTGCTGGATTTTTATGGGCAGTTGCACGAGGGGCAGACGCCACGGCCGTTGCAGGAATAGCCCACAAAATAGTCGCGCCCACAGTCGTCACCGCGCGCGCGAAGCCGTGGGCGAAGATGCCGTATTCCAGGTATTTGCGAAAGGCTTGGCGCACAAAGGCGCGCGGTGTGTGGTGGTCGCCCTGGCCGTCGAACGCGCCTGCGCTGGCCAACGCATGCCAAGTCTCGAAGTGCTCGGCTACTGTGCGGTACAGCAGCGTTCGCTTGGGGTGACGCGGGTTGTAGAGCTTGGGTGTGGTTGCTGACCTTGCGTGTGACTGCGCTGTTGCGGCATGCATGGTGCAACGAAATTCCACACCAGCCTGCACAGCGTGATGGCAATGGAGAACAAATTTACCGTACTCCATCTCCGGCCGCGGCGCAGCTGCGGCGCACTCAGGCCACCGCGCCACAGAGCGCGGCAACGTCCGCGCAGTTGCCCGCCACGGGCAGTCCGCGCAGCGCAGCCAGTGCGGCCGCGGCGCGTGCACCGATCGCCGGCTCGGCCAATCCCAGAAACTTCGCATCCAGCTCCGCATCGCTCAGCGGCCTTTCCAGGCTACCCGCGCAGTGTTCGATGCGCACCTCATGGCGCTGGCCGCCAGTGGTGTAGATCGTCACCACCGCCTGCTCCATGCCCACGCCAGGCTCCACGCGTGCCGTGACCTTGCCGCGCAGCGTGATCGCATCGGCCGAGCGCACGCGCGCATCGCTGAACTGTTGCTCGCCACCAGCGCCATCGATGATGCCGACGGCCGCAGCGTGGAAGATACTGAACTTGCCCTCCAGGCCGCTGCGTGGCGACGGCTTACCCGTCAATTCGAGCGCCAGCGGATGCACCTGCAGTTCGATGTGTGCTATGTCAGCCGAGGTGAGATTGTGCTGCTTGCGTAGCTGGATGCAGCCGTCCAGCGCGGGGTGGATGACCAGTCCGCACGCGTAGAGCTTGTACGTGTTGCGCAGCAACTCCCACTCGGTGTTCAGGCCTGCGGTCAGCGCCTCGGGATGCGCCACCGACGACAGCACGTGGATGAATCCGCGCTTGCCCTCGATGGCCGCGTCCGCACTGGTGAAGCCCTGCTGCGCCAGCAGCGCCGCCGTCAGTCCGCCCTGGGCGGCACGGCCGACATGCAGGCTCTTGCACATGCTGCCGAACATCTCGCGGATGCCCGCCGACTGGGTGGCGGCGATGCCGAGCGCCCAGGCGCTGCGGGTCTCGTCCAGGCCCAGCAGGCGTGCGCAGGCGGCCGCCGCGCCGAAGATGCCGGCCGTGCCGGTGATGTGCCAACCCGCGTTGTAATGGGCGGGATGCACGGCCCGCGCCACGCGGCACTCCACCTCGACACCGGCGACGAAGGCTGTGATGAAGTCCGCGCCCGATGCCCCGCGCATCTCGGCCAGCGGCAGCAACGCCGAGATGACCGGGCCGCTGGGGTGTACCAGGATGTCCGGGTGCGTGTCGTCGAAGTCGCCCACGTGCGAGGCGATGCCGCTGGCCAGTGCCGTCAACAGGCAGTCGGCGCGCCGCGCCAGGCCGGGCACCGTGGCCTGCGGCGGACCGCCGAAAGGCCCCAGCCCTGCCAACACCATGCCCACGGATTCGTGCAGCGCGCCGTTGATGGAGCAGCCCAGCAGGTTGATGCTGGCCCGCACGGCCTCGGCAACGACGGGCTGGGGAAGCTGCTCGAAGCGCAGTTCGCCGATGAAGCGGCCCAGCCGCCGTGTCGCGCCCGTGGCGGCTGGCGAAGACGTGGTGGAAGTGGTGTCCTTGCTCATGCCTCAGTCAAGCTGCGCGCCGGTGTCTTTCACCACCTTGCGCCAGAGGTCGAGGTCGGCGGCGATGTGGGCGCCGAATTGCGCCGGGCTGTTGCCCACGATCTGCATGCCGCCTTCGTTGACCAGCTGGTCACGGATCTCGGGCACGGCAACGGCCGCACGAATCTCGCTGTTCAGCTTGTCGACGATGGCCGCGGGCGTGCCGGCCGGCGCAACGATGCCGATCCACACCTGGAACTCATAGCCCGGAAGGCCTGCCTCGGCGACCGTCGGCACGTCGGGCAAGGCCGACAGGCGCTGCGGCGTGCTCACGGCCAGGACGCGCAGCTTGCCGCTCTTGACGTGCGGCAGCCCGGACAGCAGGTTGACGAACATCAGCGGCGTGGTGCCGGCCAGCACGTCGGTCAGCGCAGGCGCGCTGCCCTTGTAGGGAATGTGCGTCAGCGAAATCCCGGCCTGCTTCTTCAGCATCTCGGTCGCCAGGTGCACACCGCTGCCGTTGCCGACGGAGGCGTAGTTGATGCGGCCGGGCTCGCGCTTGGCCAGCGCGATCAGTTCGCGCAGGTTGTTCACGCCCAGCGACGGATGGGCCACCAGCATGAAGGGCAGCGTGGAGACCTCGATCACGGGCACCAGGTCGCGCAGGGTGTCGTAGCCGAGCTTGGGATAGATGGCAGGATTGATCGTCAGCGCCCCGGCGTCGACGATGCCGATGGTGTAGCCATCACCGGCCCCCTTGGCGATGGCTTCGGTACCGATGGAGCCGCCGGCGCCGGCGCGGTTGTCCACCACGAACGACTGTCCCAGCCTCTCGCCCAGGCGCTGCCCGATGCGGCGCGCCATGATGTCGGTGCCCGATCCGGGCGGGTACGGGACGATGAAACGCACGGGCTTGCTCGGCCAGGCCTGGGCCAGAGCCGGCTGGGCAGCG
>JANYBQ010000180.1 GCA_025360705.1 Betaproteobacteria bacterium
ATGCATCGGGGCCAGCGGGCGAGTCTGGGAAACCAGACGGACCACGCAATCAAGGCCGGATATAAGGGCGCAGCCGACTTCTTCGCAACACAACGCAAATTCTTCTTGCTATCCGGGAGGCATCCATATAAGACATCATGAAGATCATCAGGTTTATCGCTGGAGTGCTGGTCACGGCAGCGGCCATTTCGGCCCAGGCGCAGGACGCGGTTTCGCTGCGGCTGAACTGGTATCTGGGCGGCTTGCATGTGCCGTATTACTACGGCAAGGACATGGGGTTTTTCAAGGCCGAGGGCATAGACCTCACGATCAACGAAGGGCGCGGTTCGGCCAACACAGTGCAGGTGGTGGCCGCGGGTTCGGACACCTTCGGCATGGCGGACTCGTCGAGTTTGATCACCACGGCGGCCAAGGGCGCGGACATCAAGTCGGTCATGTCGCTGCTCAATTCGACCGGCTTTTCGGTCGTGTCGCTGGCCTCGTCCGGCATCAAGACACCCAAGGATCTGGAAGGCAAGTCGCTCGCGGTGTCTCCGGGCGACCCGCTGGGCCAGTTGTTCCGCGCCATGGCGGCGGCCAACAAGCTCAACATCGACAGCATCAAGTTCGTGCAGGTCGATCCGGCGGCCAAGGTGGTGGCGGTGCTGGAAAAACGCGTCGATGCCTTGCTGGGCGGGGTCGACGACCAGTTCTTCCTGATCAAATACAAAGGTGTCGAGCCGGCCGCCCTGCGCTACGCCGACCACGGGGCCAATATCGTCGGCATGACCATCATGACCAGCGGCGCCACGATCAAAGGCAAGCCGGACCTGGTGCGCCGTTTCGTGCGAGCCTCGGTCAAGTCCTGGGCAGAGGCCAGGAAGAACCCCGGTGCCGCCGTGGACGCGGCGATGAAAGCCAAACCCGACCTCAACCGGCAATCGACGCTGGACCAGATGATGGTCGACTTCGACCTGATGGACTCGGCCAACTCCAAAGGCAAGATCGGCATGGGCGCCAAAGCCGACTGGGACCAGACGCTGACTCTGCTCAAGCAGTACCGCGATCTGGATACCAAGGAGCCGTGGACCACCTTCCACACCAACGAATTCGTGCCACAGTGACCGGCTACGCAGGAGCCGAGGAAGGCGCGGTGGCCCAGGCGGATGTACCCGTCAAGCCGGCGCGCCAGACACAACAAGCAGCGCATATCGACATCGGCGACCTGCGCCACACCTTCCAGCGTGGCGGCATGATCACCATGGCGCTGGACGGCGTCGATCTGTCGGTGCAGCCGGGCGAACTGGTGGTGGTGGTCGGACCTTCGGGCTGCGGCAAAAGCACTCTGCTGCGCATCGCAGCGGGCCTGCTTCCGTTTACCTCGGGCCGTGTACGGGTCGGCGGGCGCGACGTGGCAGGGCCCCAGACCGACCTGGGTATCGTGTTCCAGAGCCCGGTGCTGCTCGACTGGCGCAACGTGCTGGAAAACGTGCTGATCCAGCTCGAGCTGCGCCGCCTGGACCCGGCCCGGTACCGCGAACGCGCGATGTCGCTGCTGGCCGACGTGGGTCTGGCCGGCTTTGAGGACCGGCGCCCGCGCGAGCTCTCGGGCGGCATGCGCCAGCGCGTGGCCATTGTGCGGGCCCTGATCCACGAGCCCACGCTGCTCATGATGGACGAGCCGTTTGGCGCGCTCGATGCGCTGACGCGCGAACAGATGCGCATCGACCTGGAAAAACTCTGGCTCGCGCAGCGCCATACCCTGGTGTTTGTCACGCACGGTATAACCGAGGCGGTGGCGCTGGCGGACCGCGTGGTGGTGATGACGCCGCGCCCTGGTCGCATCGAGAAAATCATCGCGGTGGACCTTCCGCGCCCGCGCGACAAGGCCGTCATCACGAGCAGCCGCTTCACGCAATACTGCGACGAGATCACCGAGTGTTTCATGCGTTACGGCGTGATCCGGTACTGAAAGGGAAAACCGATGCTCAAACGTCCATTCACCGGCGTCATCGCGGCACCCATGTTGCCCATGCTGGACGGTGGCGACATCGACTGGCCCGCGCTGGAAAGCTACATGGACTGGATCGCCGCGCAACAGCCGGCCGGAATCGTGATGAACGTGGATGCCTCTGAAGTGATTGCACTCGAAGAAGACGAGCAGTTGCAGGTGATACGGGTTTGCAAGGATGCGATTGCGGGGCGGGTGCCGTTTCTGTCGGGCATCGTCGCCGGGTCGACCCGGGCGGCGGCGCGCAAAGCGGAGAGTTTTCGCAAAGCGGGCGTGGAAGGGCTAACGGTATTCCCGCCGTTCCCCACCTTCAGCGGCGCGCCCGTTCCGGCCGAGATGATCGTGCGTTACCACCGCGCCATTGCAGAGGCCAGCGGCCTGCCCATGGTGTGTTTCCAGTTCCCCAAGGGATGGGGGCCCGATTACACGCCGGAGATTCTGAGCGCCATGGCCGAGATACCGCAGCTCGCCGCTATCAAGGAGGCCAGCTTCGACATTGCGCAGACTTTGCAGACCATCGAGGTGGCGCGCAACTTGCCGCGGCCGATAGGTGTGTTGACCGGCAGCGACACCTTTATTTTCGAAGCCCTGATGATGGGCTGCACCGGTGCGCTGATCGGTTTTGCCGG
>JANYBQ010000192.1 GCA_025360705.1 Betaproteobacteria bacterium
CCGTTGCGCGTGGGAACGAAGAATCCGGGCCCCGGCATCTGGGGTGTGGCAGCCAGCAGGGCCTGCAGGTCCGCCGTCGTCTCCGCGACGGCATGCCCACGAAAGCCAATGCCGGCGGTATACCCGGTCAGGCGACCCGAGCGCTCGATCACTCTAGCCAAGTTCTGCCGAATGGCGTTGGATAGCTCGAACTGGCGCGCAACACCCATCACACGTTCGCTCAAACGCTTGCAGACTGCCATGTCGTTTTCAACGGCGGGGCGGACAACGCATGCGGCGTTGGCGGCGAGAGTGGGGCACTTGCCTTGCATGAGCACGAGGGGCTCGCGCACGACGAATCCGAACTTGGCGTAAAGAGCGAGCGATTGCAAATGGCTCGGAGACTGCACCAGCCGTATCGACTCGAATCGGTGCGCTGCGGTCTGGTCGAGTAATTCAGTCATGAGCCGACGGCCGACGCCGGCTGGGGCGCTGGGGTCCACGGTCAGCGGGCCGACAGCGGCCACCGGGGCCAGGGGAAAGGTGTTGATGAATGCGCTGCCGACGATGTCGCCCGCGCATTCGGCGAGTACCCCGCGCGCGTTGGAATCGGCGAGCTTCGCCTTGATGAGCCCAATCGAAAACTCGACCGAGTGTTGCTCCGAAGGAAAATTGTGACGGGCGGCGACATCGCGATGCGCCTCGAATGCGATCCGGCCGCAGCGCTCGGCATCGTCGGGGCGGATTGGACGGATCACGATAGTCTGGTCGACTTCAGGTGCTTGCATGATTGCCTCCTGGGGTTTGTCGGAATTTTGTAGACTGCGGCGTACCGACCAAAGCTCAGGCTTTGCGGGGCGATCGTGTGCAAATCGTGCAACCAGCTTAATCCTTAAAGTGGCTCATCCAAAGGGCCATTATTCGCCAATTACGATGTACCATTCGCGGGTCACTTACACGCCGTGTAGCCGACTGCGGATGGATATGAGCAAAAAAGCATCGTCATTCGAGCTCGCGCTCGGCCATCCGCCCTCTGGGCAAAAGAAGTCGCGTTGGCTTTACACTTCGCTCAAGTCAGCGATCCTGGCCGGGCAGCTCCCCGCAGGGACGCGGATTCCCTCGACGCGCGCGATCGGCGAAGCGTTTCAGATGGCCCGAGGCACCGTGGTTGACGCGTTCGAGCTGCTATCGGCTGAAGGCTACCTGCGCAGCGAGACGGGGTCGGGCACATGGATTGCACCGCTGCGCACTCGCCTCGACGTGGCGCAGGCAGTGCAACACCCGGTGCGCGAGGCGAGGACGGGCACCGGGCATTTGTCGGAACGGTCGCGGGTGTTCCGAGAGTTTCACTTTGCCACGCCCAAACGGCGCGTCGACACGACGCTATTTCCCTATTATCCCGCGTTGGATTTGTTCCCTCTGGAGATCTGGCGACAGACCGCGTCCAAGCGGATGCGCAGTCTCGACACCGCTAGCATGACGAACCAGCATCCGCTCGGCTTCCTTCCTCTGCGCGAGGCGATTGCGGATTACCTGCGCCTGTCGCGCGGCATATCCTGCACTGCGGAGCGCATTGCGCTGGTTAATGGCGTGCAGCAGGCGCTCGATATCGTAGCGCGGCTGGTGGCAGATCCCGGCGACACGGCGGTGATCGAAGACCCCTGCTACCCCGGCGCGGTAGCCGTACTCACAGCGGCTGGGCTGTGCCTTGAACCTCTCCCAGTTGACCGAGAGGGTTTGCAGATTCAGTTGGCAAAACACGCGTGCGGCAATGCGCGGCTTGCGTTCGTTACGCCTGCGCACCAGGCACCGCTTGGCGTCATCATGTCGGCGCAGCGTCGAATCGAGTTACTGGCATGGGCTCGGCGCAACGACGCGGTGATCTTCGAGGACGATTACGACAGCGAATTCCGCTATTCCGGCTGGCCGGTCCCGGCGCTGGGCGCGCAGGATGACAGCAAACGCGTCATCACGTTTGGCGCGTTCACGAAAACACTGTTTCCGTCCTTGCGCATCGGCTACGTGGTGCTTCCGGACTGGCTCGTCGAACCCTTCCAGGGTGCCATATCGATTACCGCGCGATACCCGGAGCCGGCGATGCAGCAAGTCTTGTTCGACTTCATCGTGCAGGGCCATTATGTGCGGCATATTCAAAGGATGCGCACGCGATATGCGGAGCGCCGACAGTTCCTGGCACGTGAGATCGAAGCGAAGTTGGGATCGTTCATGCGCTTGGATCAACTGGGCGACGGACTGGCAACGATCGGCTGGCTGGGGACAATATCCGCCGCGAACGCAAGCCGTGTGGCCCTCCGGCACGATCTGGCGCTGGTAGCGCTGAGTCGCTACGTCGTTGCGCATCGCCGTGTCGAAGGGCTCGTGCTTGGCTTCGCCAACGCCCAAGAAGGGACACTGCCGCAAACGATGAACCGACTGAAACGAGTACTGGTGGAAGCCTCCCGGCGATAGCGCCTGCATGGTGTTCGGCATGGCCGGCGCGGGCGGCACCCTGTCGGGCGGATGGGCCAGCGATCGATTCGGCCCGCTTCGCACTTTGCGCGTGCAGTTGGCGCTGTTGCTGGGCATGATGTTGGTGGTTCCGCTGACGCGTGGCCACTACGCCCTGATGATGCTGGTTTTCGTCGTCTGGGGCGTGGCCGGGTTCGGCATGATGTCCCCGACACAGGCCCGCCAGGCGACTGTTTCGCCAACCCAGGCACCGATCCTTGTTCAGCATGAACGCCTCCATGTTGTACTTTGGTACGGCCCTGGGCGCCGCGGCTGGCGGGGCGGCCAGCGTTGCTTTCGGATTCGACAAACTGGCGTGGATCGGCGCTGTCTTCGCACTGCTGGGAGCCGCCAGTTTTGTAAGCGACAAGCCTGAACGGAAGGATTGAATCTGCTAACCTTGGATTGTCCAAAATCAACCAAAAAGGGGTTATCCATGGCTACATCGCATTCATCCACGGTCAGCGAGCAGGAGCAAATCGTGAGCGACATGAAATCGTCCATTGCGGACGCCGAAGACATGTTGCAGGAGACCGCCGATCAGGTGGGCGACAAGTTCGCGCGCCTGCGCTCACGCATCCAGGACCGGCTCAAGGACGCCAGAGCGCGTCTGGAAGACGCCGAGGAGGCGCTTGTCTACAAAACCCGGGCTGCGGCACGTGCCACCGATGACTACGTACACGCGTCACCCTGGACCGCCATTGGAATTGCAGCCGGAGTCGGTGTGCTGGTCGGTCTGGCACTCAGCCGGCGCTAACCGGTGTTCCGGCATCCACGGCGCGCGCGGTTTTCATGACCGGAGCCGGGAACCGCGAAGGTCTATTCGCGACGCTGAAAAACATTCCGGTCACATTGCTGTCGATTGGACAGACGCGCCTGGAACTTCTGGCCAACGAGGTCGAAGCCCAGAAGCTGACGCTAGTGCGCATGTTGTTGCTGGCACAGTCCATGCTGTTCTGCGCTACTGTGGGTGTGGTGCTGGCGGTGGCGGTGGCCGTATTGCTGCTGTGGGAACAGCGCGTTAGCGTGGTGGCGGTGTTTGCGGCACTGTTCGTGCTGGCCGCTGCACTCTTTTACAAGGCGTTGATGCGCATTGTGAACGCTCCCGAGCCTGCGTTCGCCGCCACATTGGCTGAACTCAAGGAAGATATGCGCCAGCTCAAGGCGGCATCGATCCATGCAAAAACGCCTGATTGAACTGCATCGGCAACGTGGACGCCTGCTTGAGCGCATCACCGTGCAGCGCCATGCGCTGTCGCAACAGCTAGCCCCGCTGCAAGGGGCCTTGGACGTAAGCGACCGCACCGCGCGCCTGGTTCAAGACGGCAAGGCCTTCGTCCATAAACACCCGCTGGGGGTGGCGTTGGCCATCCTGGCAGTGGTGCTGTTGAAGCCCGGTACCGTGTTGCGCTGGACCCAGCGTGGACTGTTCGCCTGGCGCACCTGGCGCGGTCTGCACAGGTTGATTTCCGGTTTTCTGCCCAACCGGTTGCGCAACCTGTTTTAAACCGCAAGCCCTCGGCGAATAAAGCGGCCGCGCTTAACGGTCAAGCCCGGACACCGCGCCGGCCGACATGCGTTATACGTGAGCCAGTGATGTCGTGATTTCGGTCTTGACTTCGGTCATAAGCTTGTGCACCGGGCACTTCTGCGCCACGCGCAACAGCTCGGCCAGTTGCGCATCGGTCAAGGTGCCCGACACCGTCAGCTGTGTATCCAGCTTGTAGACACCCGCGCGCTCCTGCGAATCATCGCCTGCCACGCTGACCTGGATATCCTCTACCGGAATGCCGCGTTTACGCGCATACCACAACACCGTAAGGGCTTTGCAGGCCCCCAGCGCGGCGTCGTAGAGATCATGCGGGCTGGCACCCACGCCTTCGCTACCCTCGGCCACGGTCGCATCCACGGCAATGGTCTGGTCACCGATGAAAACCTGGTGGCGCATCGCGGCACTTCGGTCTCGCTTGATCTGGATACTCATAACGGTGCTGCGCGTGGTTACGCGCCCTACTTCTTGCGAGCGCGTGCGTCGTCCGCGGGCGCCGGCGCTTTTTGCGTCAAGCCTTCCGACATGCCGATCAACACGCCGCTGACCAGCGCTGCGTAACTGTCCATCATGGCCTGCGCGGTGCGCATTCCGTTAGCCCGGCCGCCACGCAGAACCCCACGCGCCTGTTCCATCAACTGTTCGACGGTCTGGGTCGCCTGCGCCCCGGTGCCGGTGCCGCTAAGTTTCATGCCCTTGAGGACCTGCTCCCACGGCCCCTGCAGCGAGCTACCAACGCCCTGCACGGCCTTGCCGACCGCCGAGAAGAAAACGTCTTCCATCTTTTCAACGTTATCCAGAGCGCTTTTCATCTGTTTTTCCTTTAGGTCCGCGCCCTGGTCGACAAACCGCTGCAACGCCTTTTGATTGGCCTGCACCGCTTGCAGCAACGCGCCATCCATACCCGCGAAGGCTTTGCTCAGCATGGCCTCAATATCCACCGGCCCGGCCGGATTCAAGGCCGCGCCGGCCGAACTGGCCTGCGTCACGGTCTTCAGAACCTTGCGAATATTCTCAAGCGTCAATTCGCGGCCCTGCAGGGCCTTCAGCGTGGCATCGCCCACCGCCTTGCGCAAGGCCTCGCCCTGTTTGGCAGTGGCCTGCGAAAACATGGTGATGATGGCGTCCTGGTCGATTCCTGCTTTGATCATGCGTGTCTCCTGGGTGTGGTTTTAAACGGCACCAGAATACTCTCACGCCAGCTTGCGCCGTGCAAGCCTTGCCTTGGCGGTCGGCAAGTAACTTGCTCAGGCGTTGCGTGGCGCTCTATCTTTCCCCTGCCGCTAAAATAGTTGTATATGCAATCTTTAAAGCACACCAATGCATGATCCCGCGCCCGCAACCGCACCGCTGGACCAACTCCAAAACTGGCTCGAACAAGAACGGGTTGTCAGGGCCGCCATGGAGGCCGGCATGGGTTGCGGTGTTGCCAAGCCCGAACAGGTGGCGGGCAAGACCGGCCTGGAAATCATGCAGGCCATGTTGTGCGGCGAGCTGCCCTATCCGCCTATGGCAAAGACACTTGACTTCACGATCATTGAGGTCGCGGCCGGGCGCACCGTGTTTCAGGGCACACCCAAATTCGGGCACTACAACCCGCTGGGTAGCGTGCATGGCGGCTGGTTTGCCACCCTGCTCGACTCGGCGCTGGGTTGCGCGGTGCAGACCATGATGTCACCGGGGCGCGGCTACACCACGGCCGAGTTGGGCGTAAACCTGGTGCGTGCCATTACCACCAAGGTGCCGCGGGTTCGTGCGCAAGGCCGCGTGCTGCACTGCGGCCGGCAGCTGGCAACCGCCGAAGCACGGCTGATAGGTCCGGATGGCACTCTGTATGCACACGGCACCACCACCTGCCTTGTGTTCGAGTTGGGGCGCACCACCAAAATCTGACAAATCGGGCATGATGCGTTTACGAACCACTCAGGAGTTGTGATGCGCAAACTGTATACGGCACTCGCACTTTGGCTGACATTGACGGGCCTCGGCTTCATGCCCGCGGTCGCGGCCCAAAAAATTTCCGCCACCGATGCGCGTGCTGTGCAACTGGTGGTGCGCGCCCAGCTGGAGGCGTTTGCGCAGGACAACGCGGAGCTGGCTTTTTCATTCGCGGCGCCGTCGATCAAGGGCGTGTTCGAAACAGCGGAAAATTTTCTGCGGATGGTGCGTAGCGGTTACCCGGTGGTCTACCGGCCGGCGTCGGTTACCTTCCTCAAGCCCGAGCTTGAAGCGAAAGAGGTGGTACAGCCGGTCCACATGACGGACACTGAAGGCAACGCTTGGCTGGCCGTATACCGGGTACAACGTCAAAAAGACAAGTCCTGGCGCATTGCAGGTTGCGTAGTGGTGGCCGAGCGCGGCAAGGCAATTTGACCCGCGTGCGGCTGCATGGCTGCATGCCACAATCCAGCTGACCCGTCTTGCATCCACAGCCGGGCAAAAACCTCTTCAAATTTATGCGCCTGCTTCACACCATGCTGCGCGTTGGCGACCTGCAACGCTCGATCGATTTCTACACCCGCGTGCTGGGCATGCAATTGCTGCGCACTTCGGATAACCCCGAATACAAATACACGCTGGCGTTTGTCGGCTACGGCTCCAATCCCGACCATGCCGAACTGGAGTTGACCTATAACTATGGCACCGACAGTTACGACATGGGCACCGCTTACGGTCACATCGCGCTCGGTGTGCCGGACGCTTACGCGGCCTGCGACAAAATCCGCGCCGCCGGCGGCAAGGTCACGCGCGAACCGGGGCCGGTCAAGGGTGGCACCACCGTAATTGCTTTCGTCACCGACCCGGATGGCTACAAGGTAGAACTGATACAGCGCTAGAGCCGGCCATGGCGGGTATCGACAGACGCGGCGCGTTATTGGTGTTCGGCTCGGCCGCTGTATGGAGCTTTGGCGGCGCGATAGCCCGATTTCTGAGCGTCACCGACAGTTGGACCATCATCTTCTGGCGCTCTCTATGCGCCGCTCTGTTTTTACTGGGCTTCATGTTGCGACGTGAAGGGCGCGCCGGCACACGGCGGATGTTCTCTTCAATGGGCTTGCCCGGTATTGCTGTTGCGATGTGCTTCGCCACCGCCTCGACCGCTTTTGTAGTGGCGCTGGCCTACACGACTGTCGCCAGCATCCTGTTGATGCAGGCCGGCGCCCCCATGTTCGCCGCGCTGATGGCGTATGTATTGTTTCGCGAAAGGGTCGGCGTGGCCACCTGGGTCGCTATCGTCGCCGTGATGGCCGGTGTAGGCATCATGGTGTCGGACTCGATTCAGGGCCGTGTATCCCCGGTCGGCGACGGCCTGGCACTGCTGATCTCGATCGCGATTGCCTGCGCTACGGTATTGACGCGCCGGCACGCCAACGTACGCATGATGCCGGCCGTGTTCCTGGGAACGGTGATCTGCATGGCAGTCGCCGGGCCGTTGGCGGGCGGCATGCGTGTCAGCGCCGCCGACGCGGCGTTGCTGTTTGTTTTTGGCGCGCTCAACCTGGCGCTGGGCATGATCCTGTTTGTCACCGGAGTGCGCCTGCTGCCGGCGGCGCTGGCGGCGCTGATAGGCACTGCCGAACCCGTGCTCGGGCCGGTCTGGGTCTGGCTGGTACATGGGGAGATTCCCACTGGGAGAACATTGACCGGCGGAAGCGTGGTGATTGTCGCGCTGCTGGTGCACCTGAGCTGGCAGTTTCGCCAGCAAAACCCGGCCACGAACTTTCCGATGGCCGACTAAAGCACCTCGGGCGGCGGCGCGGTTATTTCCGTGACGCAACGCGAGCTCCAGCGCGTGTTTTGCCGCGATGAGCCTGCCGAAACGATGTTCCATACCGATCTCCATGAGGTGCGCCATCAACAACCAGGTGTCGCCGAAAGCGTGCAATTCGGGGATGCGCCGAGCGAAGACGAGCCTGGATGAAAAGTACCGTAACTGGTATCATTTCAGGAAGTTCAATACTAAATTCAGTACTAGATTAAACATCCATGCACAACATACTTAGCGTTTCCGAGATCAAGCGTCGCGGGATGGCGGCCATCGAAGACGGCTTGCGGAATGGCCCCGTGCATATCGTCAAGCGCAACAAGATGGCCGCCGTGGTGTTGTCTGAAGAAGAGTACCTTCGCCTTACCTGCGGCAAGGCAGTGGAGCCGGGCGGGATGACTGCCATGCAGTGGCTGCTCGCCCAACCGGCGGTCGGCAGACGCAGCAAAGCCCGGATCGATGCAAGCCTCAAGGCCGAGCGCGCCTGGTGATTGCGTTTTTCGACGCCAGTGCGCTGATCTATCTGATCGAGGGCAAGGAACCTTTCGCCAGCGCCGTGCGCCACGAGTTGTCGGTCGTCGCCAGAAAGTACCATGCTCTCGGGTCCGGAGTCAGTCGCCTGACGTGGCTGGAATGCCGCGTCGGCCCGATGAAATCCAATGACAACCTGGTCCTAACCGCGTTCGACGCATTCTTCGCCCGCACCGACCTGATGTGGGTGGAACTTACCAAAGACGTTGTCGAACTGGCAGCGGCAATCCGTGTCAAGCATGGGCTACGAACGCCTGACGCCCTGCAGGCGGCCAGCTGTCTCCAGATGGGCTGCGACCATGTATTCCTGACAGGCGACACCGCGTTCAAGCGGGTCACGGGGTTGAACGTAAAGGTGTTGACGTGACCGTCAACTTGAATCGAGCAATTTCCGCGACTAACGCCCCACGAACTTGGGCGTGCGTTTCTCGAAGAACGCCGATATCGCTTCCATGGCGTTCTCGCATCGCACTCCTTGATGTCACCACCGGCGAAAAATGCACGGCCCGCGCCGGTCAGCACCAGGGCTCTCACTTCAGGCGCCGCCGCCGCTTCAAGCAAGCGGTCGTTGAAGTGCCAAGCCGCGGCTGTGCCGATGGTTAGCCGGGAGCGTCAACGCTGTCGTAATATGCGCAACGCCGACTTCAAAATAGTTCCATGCAGCCGATGCAACTCGATATCTTCGAACATAGCCGCGACACGATGCTGCGCAACGATGTGGTACTGGCGATTGAGCGGCATGACGCGATCGCCGCCAGATCCGCACGGCGTATATTCAGCCAGGATTTTCCCAGCGACGAAACCTTGCCTCTGCTGGAGGTGCTGGTCCATGCACTTGAGCGCCGTGTGTCCATGGCGTTCTCCGAGCACGATGCGTTGCGCGCGGCGCGTCTAGAGTTAACCCGCCAGATCGGGCCCGCGGCGCTGCGTATGCTGGGTAAAAATGGCGCCGCCGCATGGCTCGGGGAGTTGTGGCGGGAGTTGGCACAGCGCTCGGCGCAGCTCGTCTTTCTCGCCGCTCGCGACGAGGACCATGCGGCGCCGCTCTGGCTACTCGGTGGCGAGTGGTCGGCCGCGATGGATTGCGTGGCCCGCATCGCGTCGTGGCGCCGCATTCCCGCGCCACTGGCCTGGATGGCGGAGGCCCGCTTGCGCATGAACGGCCTGGACGCGGCCCTGGCATTGCTGGTCGAACTGGCGTGGTTGTCGCCGCAGCGCTTGGACGATCTGACGCAGCGTATTGCCGACCCGCGGCTGGAGCCATT
>JANYBQ010000205.1 GCA_025360705.1 Betaproteobacteria bacterium
GTTAGGAAATGGATGGCTGCCATTGTGTCGGCAAAGCGGCTTTAAGATACTGCGCACATACCTGAACGGGTGTTGTCCCATCCACCGTCGTCAAACCTGAACGAAAAAACATATGGCCGATCTGAAAACGCAATTCGAAGCCGCGGCGGCAGACTCGAAGAACCTCGGCGAGCGGCCCGACAACGCCACCATGCTGAAGATTTACGCGCTCTATAAACAGGGCAGCATAGGCGACAACGCTGACAAGAAGCCGGGGTTCGGCGACATCGTGGGCCGCGCCAAATGGGACGCATGGAACGGTTTCAAGGGCACCGCCAAGGACGCCGCTATGCAACAGTACATCGACCTGATCGCCTCGCTGGGCTGATTAATCCCCAAGGGCCAGGACGAAATGCGTTCAGCCCACGACTCCGCGTTTGCGCAGCGCCTCGATCTGCTCCGACGTGACCCCCACTTCGCGCAATACCGCTTCGGTGTCCTGTCCCAGGGTGGGCGCACTGCGGCGCTGGCTACCGGGTGTGAGCGAGAGTTTGGGCACGAAACCCGGCACCGTCACGGGAGTGCCGTCGCTCAGCGCCAACTGCATCAACATGCCACGCGCCGCGTAATGTGGGTCGGCCGCGATGTCGGCGACCGTGTAGATTTTGCCGGCCGGCACACCGGCGCGGTCAAGCGCAGCCAAAACGTTGCCGACCGTCAGCTGTTGCGTCCAGTCGCCAATCGCCTGGTCGATTTCCTGCACCCGCAATACCCGTCCCGCGTTGTCGCCCAGAGCCGGGTCCTGTCCCAGGTCGTCGCGTCCTATCGTGTGCATCAGGCGTTTGAAGATGCTGTCGCCATTGCCAGCGATGATGGCGTAGCCGCCGTCTGCACAGCGGTAAGCATTGGTCGGCGCAATGCCCGGCAAGGCACTGCCGGAGGGGCCGCGCACGGCGCCGAACACGCTGTATTCGGGCAGCAGGCTCTCCATGCAATTGAATACGGCTTCGTATAAAGCCACGTCCACCACCTGGCCCAGGCCTTTGGGTGCGTCGGGGCCGACGGTCTTATGGCGATGCTGCAAGGCCATCAGGATGCCGATCACGCCGTGCAGCGACGCCAGTGTGTCGCCAATACTCACACCGACCCGCACCGGCACCCGGCCCGGCTCACCCGTCAGGTGACGCAGCCCGCCCATCGCCTCGGCCACCACCCCGAAACCGGGGCGGTCGCGGTACGGGCCGGTCTGGCCGTAACCACTGATGCGCAACATGATCAACGCCGGATTGGCGCTCTGCAACACCTCGGGGCCAAGTCCCCAACCCTCCATCGCGCCAGGGCGGAAGTTCTCGACCAGCACATCGGCCTGCGCGGCCAGCTTGCGAACGATGTCCTGTGCCTCGGGCTGGCGCAGGTCCAGTGCCACCGAACGCTTGTTGCGCGACTGCACCTGCCACCAGAGCGAGGTACCGTCTTTCAGCAATCGCCATTTGCGCAGCGGATCTCCACCGCCGCGTTGTGCATCGCCGGGCATGGCGGGCGGCTCGATCTTGATCACGTCGGCGCCGAAGTCGGCCAGCGTTCTGGCCGCGAATGGTCCGGCAATCAATTGGCCCAGCTCGATTACTTTCAGGCCGGCGAGTGGCCCCGCGGGGCTGTTCATTTCTTTTTCGCCGGTATCTTTTTCGAGGTCGGCCTGGTGGCAGTTTTGCGCGGTACGGCCGTCGGATCGGCCGGCGCCATGGAGTCAAGCATCTTCACGATTTCCGCCTCGATCCGGTCTTTGAACGCACTCAGCAGAAAACCCAGCCTGGCCTCCAGCTCGAACTTGCCTTTGGTGACCTGCAACTCGCCCTGCACGCCAGAGCGCGTAAACCGCACCGTGTCGGCGCTCTTGCCTTCTTCGTAAGTGCACTCCATGCCGAATTCTTTCTCGGCCTGCTCGGCCCAGTTGAACGCGACCTCGCGCGCCTTGGCGAAACCGAGCGCGTGTTTGCGCAAAATAAGCAAGTCAGCCACTGTGTTTCTCCATCGTGCGGATTATCTGTTTGAGCGCCTGTGTTCGCTCGGGTCGCGGCATCTCGGCCAGTCGCCTGACCGCATCATAAAACGCGGGCCAGCTACGGCCCTCGCGCTCGAACAGGGCCTCGAACGCCGGCACCAGTTCGTCATAAGCCGCCTGCGCACCAAAACCGGCGTTGTTGGCATTGGCTACCCGCTGGTCGTAACCGGCGTAGCCTCCCCACGCTTCCTTGATCTGCCTGTAACTATCGCGAAACTCCTGCATCGCGGCCGCTTTCTGTTGCACCTTCGCCAGGCGCTCGGTGGGGGTTGTTTCAGGCTGCCGGTAAATCTCGCTCAGGCAGTCCCGCGTGACCCTTTCGAGCGCGCGAAATTTGCGGCGGCGGGCGTCGAAGTCAGCGTAATCGCCGCGGGCCTGCGCCGAGCCGTATTTGGACAACCACATCGCACCGCCCAGTTTTTCAACTGCCGTGGCAAACGATTCGTTGAACATGGTGTCGCCTTGCACATACAACACCTGGTGCGCCAGTTCATGAAAAATAATACGGGCCAGTTCACCTTCGGGGTAGGCGACAAAGGTGTTTAGCAGCGGGTCGCCGCCGGCCCAATTCATCCAGCCCAGCGTTGAATAAGCAGGCACGCCATAGACGCTGACTTCCAACCCTTGCGTCTTCAACTCGCTGGCTTCCTGCCGCGCATCCGCTTCGCTGAAATATCCGCGGTAGCCGACACACCCCAGCAACGGGAAACACCAGGTCTTGAGCGTCAGCGAGAACTCGGGCGCCGCCACCACATTCCATACCACCGCACGCCGCTTCAAGTCGGCGTAGCGGCGGTAACTCGGGTTATCGGGCAGGTCCAGTTCGGTCACGGCGAAGCTGCGCATGCGTTGCGTCAGCGCCAGGCGCTGCTTGAGTTGCGCCGGTGTTTGAGCGTCCTCCAGCCACTGCGTTATCGGCCGGGCCGACTGCATCAGTTGCAGGTGCCCGCTAAGCGACTGCCAGTAATACCGGGTGTCGGCGCAGGCACCCAACGCCAGCACGGCCAGCGCCAACAACCCGTACACGCCCGCGCGCCAACCGCGTCCGCGAATCGAGGCGCGGCAAGAGGCGCCCGGAGGTGCGGATGGATCCGGCAATGGACCTGAAAACGGCATGCGCCGATTGTGCGGGAAAGGGAAACGTCAACGCTGGCAACGATGTCTTGGCGGATCAATAGCTTATGCTGCATCGCATGCCACGCCTGACCCAAGCACCCAATCTCGCCATCGCTACTCTGTGGGCCGACGCATTGCGTGTGGAAGGTATCGCCACCAGCGTGCAGCGGCAGTTCCTGTCCAGCGTGGCCGGCGAGTTGCCGCCCGACCAGTGCCTGCCCGAGGTCTGGGTCACCTACCCGGAACAGGAAGCGCGGGCGCGCGTGGTGCTGCACCACCTTCAACACGTGCCGCAACGACGCTGGATGTGTGTCTGCGGTGAACTGGTGGAAGGCGGCTTCGAGCAATGCTGGAACTGCCAGGCGTGGATGCCGCCGGTGTGACGCGAAGCTTCAATCCGGCAACACTGCCGTAACCTCGATCTCCACTTTTGCCCGACTTTCCACCAGTGCGGCAACCTGAACGCAGGTCATGGCCGGGAAGTTGCGGCCCATGACTTCACGGTAGGCCTGGCCCAACTCCTTGAGGCGAGCGTTGTATTCGACCCGGTCCAGGATGTACCAGGTCATGCGCACCATGTGTTCGGGCCCGGCGCCGGCCTCTTGAAGCACGGCGGCGATGTTACGCAGCGCCTGTGCGGTCTGGGCGATAAAGTCGTCGGACTCGAACTGCTGCTGCGCGTTCCAGCCAATTTGCCCACCCACGAACACCTGGGTACCACGTGCCGCCATGCCGTTGGCATAACCTTTGGCCGGAACCCATCCGGGCGGTTGCAATGTCTTCATAACTGTTTCAATCGAAAACGTTGAAGTTTCCCGGTCTCGGTCCTCGGCAAGCTGGCCGGGAACTCGATCTCGCGCGGATATTTGTAGGGCGCAATCGATGTCTTGACGTGGTCTTGCAGCGCCTTGACCAGGACCTCATTCGCATCGAAACCCGGCTTGAGCACACAAAAGGCCTTGACGATCATGCCGCGCGCATCATCCGGTTTGCCGATCACGCCGCACTCGGCCACGGCGGGATGTTTTAGCAACGCGTCTTCCACTTCGGGCGCACCGACGTTGTAGCCCGACGTGATGATCATGTCGTCGGTGCGGGCCTGGTAGAAAAAATAACCGTCCTGGTCCTGCAAGAACGCATCGCCGGAAAAGTTCCAGCCGTCTTTTACATACGTTGCCTGGCGCGCATCGTCCATGTATTTGCAGCCGGTCGGACCGATCACCGCCAGCTTGCCAATCGTCCCACGCGGTACATCGGCGCCATCGTCATTCACGACCCGTGCCTGGTATCCCGGAACCACTTTTCCGATCGCTCCGCGGCGCACCTCATCGGGCGCCGACGAAATGAAGATGTGAAACATCTCGGTGGCGCCAATACCGTCCAGCATCTCGATGCCGCTGGCGTCCTTCCATAGCTGGCGCGTGGCATCGGGCAGGCCTTCGCCCGCACTGACGCAGATACGCAGCGCGGGCGCTCACGCTCGGCGATCAGCGACTTTATGAACGGCGCCAACTGCCGGTAAAAAGTGGGTGCGGTATAACAAATCGTGGCCCCGCTATCGAATATCAACCCGGCCATGGCCTGCGGCGTGTAGGGGATGCTCGGGAAATACACCGACGCGCCAGCCCACATCGGGAACACCAGCATGCCGCCCAAGCCAAACGTAAAAGCCAGCGGCGGCGAGCCCATCACGATGTCGTCCGGCGTTGCCCGCAACACGTGGCGGGGCCAGGTTTCGCAGGCCGCCAACACGTCGCGATGGGTATGCACGGCTGCCTTGGGCTTGCCCGTGGTGCCGGAGGTGAATGCCAGCATGGCGATGTCGGCTGCTGCTGTGGCGCAAGGGGGGAAGTTGCCGTCCTTGCTTGCAGCCAGAATTTCGAGCAAGCCATCGCTACCGCTCGGGCTGATCCGGTCGATGCCTTCAGCCCCTTCGACAGACACAGCACGAACCGACCCCGATTCCTTTGCAACGCTGAATGCCACAATTGTTTTCAGCACCGGATATTGCGTCCGGGCCAGTTGCAACTCCTGCAACAGCTTGGCGTCGCACAGCGCCATCGAGGGCTGGGCCTTGTCGATGATCTCGCCAAGCTCCTTGGCGCGCAGCAAGGGCATGGTGGCCACCGCGATCAGCCCGGCCTTAACCACCGCCAGCCACGCCAGCGCCAGACCGATAGAGTTACCGCCGCGCAGCAAGACCCGGTTTCCGGGAACCAGCCCGAAGTCCTGCACCAGCACCTGGGCGATCCGATTGACCCGGTCCTGAGCCTGCGCGTAGCTGAGCGTGAGTCCGTCGGAGCGCAACATGGGCCGATCGGCAAAACCTTTTTGCGCTGCCTTGTCCAGCAATTCCTCGACCACATTGAGCTGCATCGGAAATTGCAGTTCGGGCGCGTCGAAGAGCAACCTGGGCATCTGCGCGGGCGCAGGCAGCCGTTGGTGTACAAAACGGTCCACCTGGGCGGAGTCGATCATGGTTGGCCTTTCAAGCAGAATTTCCCGATGATGATCTGCTGCACTTCAGTCGCGCCTTCGTAGATACGCAACGAACGGATATCGCGATACAGGCTCTCCACCTTGGTGCCCACTTTCACCCCCAGCCCCCCGTGCATTTGCAGCGCCATGTCGATCACACGCTGCGCGTTTTCGGTCGCTGCCATCTTGGCCATTGCGGCTTGCGCCGAGTAAGTCTGTGCCTGCGCCGCCGTCGCCGTGCCGACGCAGTCGCGCAACCAGGCCGCGCGGTAGGTCAGCAACGCCGCGGCATCCAGCAAGGCCGCCATTTCACCGAGTTTGGCCTGGGTGAGTTGAAAGTCGGACAAAAGCTGGCCAAACATCTTGCGTTGCCGCGCGTAGGCCACCGCCTCGTGTAACGCGCGCCGCGCCATGCCCAATGCGGCACCGGCAACCGAGGCGCGAAAAATATCCAGCGTTTGCATCGCCAGCTTGAAGCCGCCATTCAGCGACCCGAGCTGGGCGCTGGCCGGGATGCGGCAATTGTTGAATTGCAGCGTGGCCAGCGGATGCGGCGCCATCACGGCGATGTGTTCCGAGCTGTCCAGCCCCGCAGTGGCGGCGTCCACGATAAAAGCCGTGATACCGCGTGTACCAAGCGCTGCCTCGGTCTTGGCGAACACACAGTAATAGTCGGCGATGCCGCCATTGCTGATCCAGGTCTTGCTGCCGTTGAGCACGACCGTGTCGGCGCCGCCAGTGGCCGTCTCAAAAGTGGCCGTCATGGCCATCGCACCCACGTCCGACCCCGCCTCCGGCTCGCTGAGTGCAAATGCGGCGATCTTCTCGCCACGCGCCACCGCTCCCAAGTACCCGGCCTGCTGCTCGGGCGTGCCGGCCAACGTGATGGCCCCGCTGCCGAGGCCCTGCATGGCAAACGCGAAGTCGGCCAGCGGCGAATGAAAAGCCAGCGTCTCGCGCAGAATAACCAGCGCACGCGAATCCAGCTTCTCCAGTGCACCGCCAAACGCCGCCGGCACGCAGTAGCGCAGCCACCCATGATCGCCCAGTAGCCGCACCCACTGTCTGCACGCGCGGCGGTCTTCCGATTCATCGACTTTTTGCCGGGGCGCCCAGGCGGCCAGACGCGCGCCGAGTTCGCGATGCGCCGCGTCGAAAAACGGCAAGGACAGATGCGACGTGGGTGCTGTTATTTCCATGGTCAGTCGCCCGCGAACACCGGCTTCTGTTTGGCGGCAAACGCCTCGTAGGCGCGCTGAAAATCTTTGGTCTGCATGCAAATCGCCTGGGCTTGCGCTTCAGCTTCGACGGCCTGTTCTATCGTCATGGCCCATTCCTGCTGCAACATGGTCTTGGTCATGCCATGTGCGAACGTGGGGCCCGCGGCGAGTTCGCCTGCCAGCGCCTGCGCCTTGGGCAGCAGGTCGGCCGCATCGTGCAGCGCGTTGAAGAAGCCCCAGTCCAGGCCTTCCTGCGCGGCCATGACGCGCCCGGTAAACAACAACTCGCTGGCGCGGCCCTGGCCGATCACACGCGGCAACAAGGCACAGGCGCCCATGTCCGCGCCGGCCAGGCCGACCCGCGTGAACAGAAACGCGGTTTTGGTGCCGGCGGTGCCGAAACGCATGTCGCAGGCCAGCGCCATCATGGCGCCCGCTCCCGCACAAATGCCATCGATGGCCCCGATGATGGGTTGCGGGCAATTGCGCATGGTCTTGACCAGATCGCCCGTCATGCGCGTGAACTCCAGCTGTTCCGGCATGCTCATTTTGGTAAGAGGGCCGATGATTTCATGCACATCGCCGCCCGAACAAAAATTGCCGCCCGCACCGGCGACCACCAGAGCCTTGACGTCCGTGCTGCGGCGCAAGGCCTCGAACAACTGGCACAACTCAGCGTATGAATCGAAGGTCAGCGGGTTTTTGCGTTCCGGACGATTCAACGTGATGGTCCCGACGCCGCCCTCGCAACGCCACGCAAAATGCCTGGCCCGATACGCGGCCGTAACTTCAAACCGACCCCGCATCGGGTTGTCCGCGCCAATGTAATGTTTCATATTTTTTCCTTGGTTGCCAATAGCGTCGACAAGGTGTGTTGTTTCACCTTGCCGAGCAAACGGTGTAATGTGCCGACTTCTTTTTCGGACAGGCCGGCAAACGCATCCACCACCCAGGCTTCATGCTGATGGGCCATGTCGGCGAATTGCCTGCGTCCCTTGCCCGTCAGGCGCACCCGATAAGCGCGGCGGTCGCCCGGTACCGGTACACGCTCCACCAGATCCTCGGCCACCAGCTGGTCGGTAATGCCGGTGATGTTGCCGCCGGTCACCATCAGGCGACGCGACAACTCGTTCATCTTCATGCCCTCGCGCGCGCGCTCGAGCTGGGCCATCAAATCGAAACGCGGCAAGGTGGTCTCGAACTGCGCGCGCAAGCCGCCGCGCACCTGCTTCTCGACCAGTTGCGTGCAGGTAAGCAGGCGCAGCCAGAGCCTGAGCGCTTCGGGATGTTCGGCAACCGTCGTGCCATCCAGACGGGCTTCCTTGTCCACCTTCAGAGTCCTTCCGCGTCCGCCACGGCTCTGGCCGCGGCTTGTGCACTACCGGCAGCGGCCAATTCCTGTTGCTTCTGTAGCTCCCGATAAAGCTGGTCGCGGCCGCTCCAATATTGCCTGGGCCAGTCCACGGCGCGCGATTGCAACACAGCGCTTTCATGCAGCGTCCAGGCCGGGTCGGCCAGATGCGGCCGCGCAATGGCACACAGGTCGGCACGGCCGGCGGCGATGATGCTGTTGGCCTGGTCGGCTTGCGTGATGGCGCCCACCGCGATGGTCTGGATACCGGCTTCGTTGCGAATGCGGTCGGAAAACGGGGTCTGGTACATGCGGCCATAGATCGGTTTCGCATCCCGCGTGGTCTGCCCGGACGACACGTCGATCACATCGCAACCGGCCTGTTTGAACAGCCGCGCGATGTGCACCGCGTCGTCGCCGGTATTTCCGCCCGGCACCCAGTCGTGCGCCGAAATACGCACACTCATCGGCCGGTCGGCCGGCCACACCGCACGCATGGCGCGAAACACTTCCAGCGGATAACGGCAACGGTTCTCCAGCCCCGCGCTGCCGCTTGCGCCGTATTCGTCGCGGCGCTGATTGGTCAGCGGCGTGATAAAAGTCGACAACAGATATCCGTGCGCGCAGTGCAGCTCAAGCCAGTCGAAACCGGCCGCTAAGGCACGCCGGGTGGAGTCCACGAACTGTTCCAGAATCGCCTGCATGTCCGCGCGTGTCATGGACACCGGCATCTGGTTTTGCGCACCGTAAGGCACGGCACTGGCCGCGATCAGGGGCCAGTTGGTATGCGGTCCGCCTGAAGGCAAAGGCTCATCGGTTTCTTCCCAGCCAACCTGTGTCGATCCCTTGGGGCCGCTGTGCCCCAGTTGCAGACCGATTTTTGCGCTGCTCTGCGTGTGCACAAAATCCACAATGCGTTTAAAGCCGGCTTGCTGCGCGTCGTTCCACAAACCAGTACAAGCCGGGGTAATACGGCCTTGCGCATTTGGACTGGTCATCTCGACCATCACCAGCCCGGCTCCACCAAGTGCGCGTGCACCCAGATGCACCAGGTGAAAATCCTGCACCACGCCGTCCACGGCGCTGTAGGTGGCCATCGGCGAAACCACGATACGGTTTTTCAGCAGCGTGCCGCGAACCTGTAGCGGCAACAACATCGGCGGGACGCGGCCAGCCGCGCTGGCCTGGGTTGCGACCGATGCAGCTGTCGTCTCCTGCCGCGCCGGGCCGGGCAGGGTGCGTGCCATCCATTGTTCGAATCCGGTCAGCCAGTCCTTATCGCGCAGGCGCAGGTTCTCGTGGCTGATACGCTGCGACCGGGTCAGTAGCGAATACGCGAATTGCTCGATTTCCATGCCGGTGTACCGCGTCACGTTTTCGAACCACTCGGTCGAATTGCGCGCCGCGTTCTGGATCTTCAGCACCTCCACACTGCGCAGATCCTCGTACCGCCGCAGTACCGCATCCATGTCGGCAGGGCTGCCGCATGGCCCGGCGCTGGGGGCAAACGCGTCGGCCAGCGCTATGGCGTCTTCGAGCGCGAGCTTGGTGCCGCTGCCGATGGAAAAGTGCGCCGTGTGGGCCGCGTCGCCCATCAACACGACCGGTACCCGTCCTTGCGGCAACTCCACGCGATGCACCCAGGTACCACACACGACGCGCGGAAACCTGATCCAGTTGGCCGAGCCACGCAAATGCTTGGCGTTGCTGATCAAGGCGTTGCCGTCCAGGTAGCGGGCGAACAGACGCTCGCAAAACGCCACGCCATCTTCCTGGCTCATGTCCTCCAGCCCGTGGGCTTTCCAGACCTCCTCTGGCGTTTCGACGATAAAAGTGGATGTATGCTCGTCGAACTTGTAGGCATGGGCTTGAAACCAGCCATGTTCCGTCTGCTCGAAGGCAAAGGTAAAAGCGTCGAACGTCTTGTGGGTCCCGAGCCAGACGAAACGGCACAAACGTGTATCGATGTCGGGTTGGTAGGTCTGAGCGTAACGCGTGCGGATGCGGCTGTTAAGCCCATCGCTCGCAATTACCAGGTCGGCCTGGTATTCGACCGCCAGCGCCTGGTCGTCCGACACGTCGCTCTCGAACACCAGTTCCACACCCACCGCCAGGCAGCGCTGTTGCAGAATATTCAGCAGGTGCTTGCGTCCGATGCCGCAAAAACCGTGCCCGCCCGAACGCACGCTGCGGCCCTTGAAAAAAACCTCGATATCGTCCCAGTGGTTCAGCGCGTCCCCGATCTCGCCACCGCTTACCGGGTCGGCCACGCGCAGGTTGTCCAATGTCTGATCGGACAACACCACGCCCCAGCCAAACGTGTCGAACGGCTTGTTGCGCTCGACCACCACCACCCTGTGGGCCGGGTCCTGCAACTTCATCAACAAACCGAAATACAAGCCCGCCGGGCCTCCGCCAATGCACAATATATTCATGGTGCAATAGTTTATGCCTAAACTAAATGTTGTCAACCGATGGCAGGCGGGCAATAAAGGCCGACATCAAACGCGGTTTTCTGACAAACTCTTGTCGTGAAGTCCTACCGTCCGGTGTATTTCCCATATTGACCTTCTCGGCATAGCCCGCAAAAATAAATCATGGAACATTTGATTCGTACGGCGGAAACGCAATTGGCGCGACTTCAGGTGCCGGTTGCGTTGCGACTTCCCAGCGGGCGCTTGATTGGCCCGGAAAAAGCCGGCGTCAAACTGGAATTCTCACGCTGGCCCGGACTGGCATTGCTGGTCGCCGGAAAAATCGGCGCTCTGGCGGAAGGCTTTGTCGAGGACCGCATCCGTATCGAAGGCGCCATGCGGGACGTCATGTCGGCGGCAGCCGGTCTGTTGCCGGGCAATCCGGTATCGAGCGAGAACAACTGGTGGAAAAATCTGCTGCGCCGTACGCGTTCGGCAGCGGCGCATTCGCTGAAGCGCGATGCCGCGCAGATCCAGTTCCATTACGACGTAAGCGATGATTTCTATGCGCTATGGCTAGACCCTCTCAGGGTTTATTCCTGCGCCTACTATGCCGATGCGTCTATGACGCTGGCACAAGCCCAGCAAGCCAAACTCGATCATATCTGCCGCAAACTCATGTTGCGTCCGGGAGAAAAATTTCTGGACGTGGGGTCGGGCTGGGGCGGCTTGTTGATGTGGGCGGCCGAGCATTACGGCGTGGACGCTACCGGCATCACCCTGTCCAGAAACCAGCAGGTGTATGCAGAGCGGCTGATCGCCCAAAAAGGATTGCAGGACCGGGTGCGTGTCGAGCTGCGCGACTACCGCGCGCTCGACTCCGGTACGCGGTTCGACAAGATCGCCTCCGTGGGCATGATCGAACATGTCGGGCAAGCCAATCTGGGTGCTTATTTTCATACCCTCCACCAGTTGCTGAAACCGGGCGGGCTGGTTCTCAATCACGGCATTACGGCTGGAGGTCCGCATGAGGGGGGGTTGGGTGCGGGCATGGGCGAGTTCATTGAGAAATATATCTTTCCGGGTGGCGAACTGCTGCATGTGAGTCATCTGCTGCGGGAGACGGCGTCAGCCGGTCTGGAAATGCTCGACACCGAAAACTTGCGTCCACACTATGCGCGTACCTTGTGGGCATGGTCGGACGCGCTCGAGTCGCAACTCGATGCCGCACGGACCGCCCTGGCGTCGGGCGGCAATACGGCGCACGCCGAGCGTGTGTTGCGCGCGTACCGCATGTATCTCGCGGGCAGTGCCATGAGTTTCGAGAAGGGTTGGATATCGCTGCATCAGATGCTGTCCGCAAGACCGGCAGCCGGAGCCGGGTTCGACGCTCCCCGGGGCGCACAATCGGCTTATCCGTTTACTCGCAAGTACATGTACCCATGCTCTACACCTTCAAATCTCCAGCAGCCGGCAATCTGATCATGCTTCAGCCCAATGGGGAACGCGTGCTGGAGATCATTGGCAAGGATTCCGGTGCGAAAGGCATCATCCTCCCGGAACAGATGCCGGGTGCGATTGCAGCGCTTGAAAGCGCGATGGCGCAAGAGGAACCCCCACCGGGTTCGGCTGCCGTGTCGGATAAAACCGGCAATGCAACACAACAGCAATCGGATGCCGTGTCGTTGCGACAGCGTGCCGCGCCATTCATAGACATGCTAAAGCGCTGCCACGCGGCGGGTAAAGAGATCGTCTGGGGCGTTTGAAACCACTGCGGGTCGCAGGCTAATCGACTTTCGCGCCCGAAACCTTTACCACCACCGCCCATTTTTTTATTTCGGCGTCGATAAGGCGCGAGAACTCGACCGGCGTATTGCCGCCTGGAATCGCTCCTTGGGCCAGCATCTTTTCCTTGATGGCCGGCGTATTCAGCGACTTGGCAACCTCGGCCTGGATACGTCCGACGATCTCGGGTGGCGTGCCGGCCGGTGCCAGTAGTCCGAACCACGAGCTGGCTTCAAAACCCTTGAGTTGACCCGCTTCCTCTATCGTCGGCAAGTCGGGCATAGCCGCGGAACGCTGGGCGCTGGTGACCGCAAACGCCTTCAATTTTCCGCCCTTGATCTGCGGCATCGAGGAAGGCAGGTTGTCGAACATCACATCGACCTGGCCCGACACCAGACCCAACAAGGCTGGACCGGATCCGGTGTAGGGGATATGGGTCATGAAGGTCCCGGTCATGGACTTGAACAACTCGCCGGCCAGGTGGATCGAGGTGCCATTGCCGCTGGAGGCCATGTTCAATTGGCCGGGGTGGGCCCGCGCGTATTGAATGAAATCCGGCACCGTATGGATGCCCAGCCGCCGGGCGGTGTCGGCGTTCATTTCCATCACATTGGGCACACTCGCTACCAGCGTGATCGGCGCAAAGTCCTTTTGCGGGTCGAAAGGCAGCTTGTTGTAGAGCGACTTGTTGATGCCATGGGTGCCCACCGTGCCCATCAATAAGGTGTAGCCGTCGGGCGCTGACTTGGCAACCATGTCGGCGCCCACGTTACCGCCCGCACCGGCCCGGTTGTCGACCACAAACTGCTGGCCAAAAGCCCTGGACAGCTCGGGCGCTACCGCACGGGCCAGGATGTCGGTGGTGCCGCCGGGCGCAAATGGCACGACGATACGCACCGGTTTGGTGGGCCAGGCGGTTTGGGCCGTGACAGTTGTTGTCGCGACGAAAAGCGCGGTTAGCGCTGCTGCAATGAGTATCCGCATGGCGATCTTTCTTACAACTTCTCTACGGCGCCGCGCAGGGTATCGCGGTAACTGCCCAACTGCATCGCTGCCGCAAGTCTGAACGGTTTAACCGACGCCCGCTACTTGTAGCTGCGCGCGTCTTCGATTACCTTGCCATCGTTTGGCAACGTCCCCGGCAACAACAGCTCTACTTCACCGCGAAGCTTGGTCACCTCGCGAATCGCAAGCCGGATCTTCAAGGCAAGATCATCCGGGCCACTGCAGGAGGTCTCCACTTGCAGCGTCATGGCGTCGTTGGCCAGCTCACCCGTCACCACCAGGCGCGCTCGGACCACTTCCGGAAAACGCTTGGCAATTTCGTCGACCTGGCCCGGATGCACGAAGAGACCCCGAATCTTGGTGGTCTGATCGGCACGCCCGAGCCAGCCCTTGATACGGGTGTTGGTGCGGCCGGTCGGGCAAGCACCGGCCAGCACCGCGCTCAGGTCGCCGGTACCGAAACGGATCAGCGGGTAGACCGGGTTCAGGCTGGTCACGACCAGCTCGCCCACCTCGCCCTCCACTACCGCATCACCGGTGCCGGGGCGCACGATCTCGACGATCAGGCCTTCGTCCAGCACCAGGCCTTCGCGCGCTTCGGTCTCGTACGCAATCAAGCCCAGATCGGCAGTGGCAAGACATTGGTAAGCGTCGATGCCGTGCCGCGAAAACCAGTCACGCAGCGCTGGCGGGACAGCCTCCGCACCCAGCATGGCCTTGCGCAAACTGGGCAAGGCCACACCCATATTGCCGGCCTTCTCGAGAATGATTTTCAGGAAACTCGGCGTACCGATGTAGCCGGCCGGCTTGAGGTGCGCCATGGCCTGCACCTGCTGCTCGGTC
>JANYBQ010000212.1 GCA_025360705.1 Betaproteobacteria bacterium
TGGTGCGCGATCCGGGTGCCTTTGCCGGAATTGCGCACTACAGCGGGGAGAAAGGCGGCTCCGCTGGCTTCGACCTGCGCCTCTTTGGTGCGGCATTGACGGTTGGCATCGCGCTCATCACGCAGATGGGCGAGCAGGCCGACTACCTGCGCTTCATGCCGGAACGCACCGCGGCAACACGCGTGCGCTGGTGGGCCGGCGTCTTGGCCGGCGGACCGGGTTGGGTCATCCTCGGCGTCGTCAAGATGCTCGGCGGCGCACTGCTGGCGTATCTGGCGATCACGCACATGGTGCCGACCGACCGCGCTGTCGATCCCAACCAGATGTACTTGGCTGCGTACGAATACGTCTTCCCCGACTACAGCTGGGCCGTCGCGGCCACCGCACTGTTCGTGGTGATCTCGCAGTTGAAGATCAACGTCACCAACGCGTATGCAGGCTCGCTGGCCTGGAGCAATTTTTTCTCGCGCGTCACGCACAGCCATCCGGGGCGTGTGGTGTGGGTCGTGTTCAACGCGCTGATCGCATTCATGCTGATGGAGATGAACGTTTTCGAGGCGCTGGGCGATGTGCTGGGCCTCTACGCCAACATCGCCATTGCCTGGATGATGGCCGTGGTGGCCGACCTGGTCATCAACAAGCCGCTGGGCCTGTCGCCGCCGGGCATCGAGTTCAAGCGTGCGCACCTGTACGACATCAACCCGGTGGGTGTGGGCGCCATGGCGCTTGCGTCGATCCTGTCCGTTGCCGCGCATCTCGGGCTGTTTGGCCCGATGGCGCAGGCGTTCTCCGCGCTGATTGCGCTGGGCACGGCCTTCATAGCCGCGCCGCTGATCGCCTGGGCTACGCGCGGCAAGTACTACATCGCGCGCCGCAGCACCATGCCGGAGGCACAGGCGACCGGGGTTGCCGGAGATGGCGTGGGTGACGGAGTGGCTGACGGCGTATACCCGCGTCATGCGGTGCACCGCTGCGTAATCTGCGAACGCGACTACGAAGGCCCCGACATGGCCCATTGCCCGGCCTATCAGGGGCCGATCTGCTCGTTGTGCTGCACGCTCGACGCACGTTGCGGCGACCTGTGCAAGCCGCACGCGAGCCTGTCGGCGCAATGGTCGGCCACGCTGCACTGGCTGTTGCCGCGGCGTATCTGGCCTTACCTCGATAACGGGCTGGGGTACTTTCTGCTGCTGATGCTGGTAATCGTGCCATTGCTGGCAAGCGTGTTCGGCCTGCTATACCGCCAGGAACTGGGTGCTCTGGCGCTGGCAGTCATGGACACCAAGGCGCTGGAGGCACCGCATGCGGCCCTGCGTTCGGGTTTTCTGAAGGCCTATATGGCGTTGCTGGTGATAGCCGGGCTGGTCGCCTGGTGGGTGGTACTGGCGCACAAGAGCCGGCAGGTGGCGCAGGAGGAGTCGAACCGCCAGACCCACCTGCTGATACGCGAGATCGAGTCGCACCGCCAGACCGACCAAGCCTTGCAGCAGGCCAAGCTGCATGCGGAGCAGGCGCGCCATGCGGCCGACCAGGCCAACCAGGCCAAGAGCCGCTACATCAGCGCCATCAGCCACGAGTTGCGGACACCGCTCAACAGCATCCTGGGATACGCGCAACTGATGGGTGAGGATGCGTCCATTCCGCCGCACCGCAAGCAGGCCGTGAGCGTGATAAAACGCGGCGGCGAGCACCTTCTGTCGCTGATCGAAGGCACGCTGGACATCGCGCATATCGAAAGCGGCAAGCTCACGCTCAACGTACGGGCTATGCACTTCGCCGATTTCGTGCAGGAGATCGCCGGCATGTTCGAACTCGAAGCCCAGGGCAAAGGCCTGGCTTTTCATTACGAGGAAGAGGGCGCGTTGCCGGCGGTGGTGCGCGCTGATGAAAAGCGCGTGCGCCAGATCCTGATAAACCTGTTGGGTAACGCGATCAAGTTCACCACGCGCGGGCAGGTAACGCTTCGCATCCGCTACGCGCGCGAGATGGCCGTCATCGGCATCGAAGACACCGGGCCGGGGATGTCCGCGCAGGAACACGCACGTATTTTCGAGCCTTTCATGCGCGCCAACACCCCGGGCGCGACCGCGCCCGGCGCCGGCCTGGGCCTCACCATCGCCAAAATGCTGACCGACCTGATGGGTGGCGAACTGACGGTCAGCAGCACGCTGGGGGAGGGTTCCGTGTTTCGCGTCAAGCTGTTTCTGCCGGAGGTCCGCGTTACGGCGGCTGCCGGTGCGCCATCCGCCGCACGCGCACCCGGCGCCAAGGTGCTGGCCAGGCCGCGCAGCGCTTATGCCGGTCCGCGCCGACGCGTGCTGGTGGTCGACAACGAAGAGGCCGACCGCGACCTGCTGGTGAATCTGCTGCAACCGCTGGGCTTCGAATTGCGTACAGCGGCTAGTGGTCATGATTGCCTGGACCTGCTTACCTCAGGTTACCAGCCCGACGTCATCTTCATGGACCTGGCGATGCCGGGAATCGACGGTTGGGAAACCATCCGGCGGGTACGCGCGCTGGGCAATCGCAGTGCCCGGATCGCCATCGTGTCGGCCAATGCCTTCGACAAGGGGCTGGACCACGACGTGGATATTCCGGCGGATGATTTCATCCTGAAACCGGTGCGACATTCGGAGTTGCTGGACTGGCTGGAACGCCGGCTCGCGCTGGTCTGGCTGACCACCGACGCGCCGCCTCCGGTTGCTGCGTCACCGGGCGCGGCGGCGGCATCGATGGCCTGGATTTACCCGCAGCGCCAGTCGCTCGACGCACTGCATGAAGTGGTGAACCTGGGGTATTACCGCGGCATCCTCAACAAACTCGACGAGATCGAAGCCGGGCAACCAGACAGCGCGACCTTCGTCGCCGACATGCGGACCCTCGCGCGGCAATTCCAGTTCGAAGTCATGAGCCAGCATTTGAGCGGCGCAACATTGGACTCCTGACAGGACGCACCGATGACCCTTTCATCTTTCAACAGCGCGCCCGACCCTGCGCTTGACCAGACGCTGGCCCGCGCCGACAACGATGTGGTGCTGATCGTCGACGACGTGCCCGACAACCTGTCGGTGCTGCACGACGCGCTGGACGAATCCGGCTATACCGTGCTGGTCGCGACCCATGGCGAAGCGGCCTTACAACGCGCGGCGCAGGCGCTGCCCGACATCGTGCTGCTCGACGCCATGATGCCGGGCATGGACGGGTTTGAAGTGGCGCGCCGGCTCAAGGCATCGCCTCGCACGGCGCATATCCCGATCATCTTCATGACCGGCTTGACCGAGACCGAATACCTGGTGGCGGCTCTGGAAGCCGGCGGCGTGGACTACGTCACCAAACCCATCAAGCCCAAGGAAGTGCTGGCGCGTATCGGCGTGCATTTGCAGGGCGCGCGCGAAAAGCGCCAGGCCCGCAACGCGCTCGACGCTTTCGGATACGCCAGTATCACCGTGCGCGTCGGCGATGGAAAATTGATGTGGCAAACCCCGCTGGCGCGTGACCTGCTGCTGCGGTATTGCGGCACCAGCGCTCCGACTACGCCCGAGCCGGTGCTGAACTGGCTGCGCCGCCACGCGATCGATGCCGAGGCATCGATCGAGCCGCCGCGACTGAGCATGGAACTGGGCGCCAAGCGCCTGACGTTCAGTCTGCACCAACAGATCGGCGACAGCGAAAGCGGCGGCGACTGGCTCATCATCATGCGCGAGGTCTCGGACGAAAGCGTCATCGAGGCCATGAGCCTGTGCTTCAAGCTAACCGCGCGCGAAGCCGAGGTGTTGTACTGGGTGATAAAGGGCAAGACCAACCGCGATATCGGCGACATCCTGGGGTCCAGCCCGATGACGGTGAAAAAGCACCTGGAACGCGTGTATTCGAAGCTCGGCGTCGAGACCCGCACCGCCGCCGCCGGCATGGCGATGGGCCGCATCCGGCAGCTGCATCCACGGTTTGAAGGCTGAAGGTTTCAATCAGCCGGCTAAAAAGGTTTCAATCAGCCGGCCGCAAAGGTTTCAATCAGCCGGAATAAAAGTTACAATCAGCCGGTGAATGCCACGCCTTCTCCAGATGGAACTCCGTTCCCCCGATTCGCTCGGGAAAAGTTGCTTGAGGCATTGGGCGACACGCCGGTTGTCCTGTTGCACGGCCCGCGCCAGAGCGGCAAGACATCGCTGGCCCGCGCGATAGCCGAGCCGGCGGGATACGGTTATCTGACGTTCGATGACGATAACCTGGCCGCTGCCGCGCGGGCCGACCCGGTAGGTTTCACAGCAGGACTACCGCCGCGCATGGTACTGGACGAAATCCAGCGCGTGCCTGAAATCTTCACGTCCTTGAAAGCCGTGGTGGACAAGGACCGGATGCCGGGCCGCTTTCTGCTTACCGGATCGGCGAACGTATTGTTGCTGCCCAAGCTCGCGGATTCGCTGGCCGGACGCATCGAGGCGCAACGTTTGCATCCGTTGGCGCAATGCGAACTCGGTCGCGCCCCAAGTGGTTTTTTGCGGCAATTGTTCGCCGCGGGTTTCGAGTTGACGCGGCACGAACGCCTGGGCGACGAATTGGCGCAACGCATTGTTGCCGGCGGATACCCGGCGGCGCTGGCACGCGGAGCGGGCCGGCGCCGCGACTGGTATCGCGCCTATGTGCAGACGCTGGTGCAGCGCGATGTGCGCGACCTGGCCCGGATCGGCGCGCTCGATACGTTGCCAAAATTGCTGGAAATCGCCGCCGGACAAACCGCGCGTCTTCTCAATGTGAGCGAGTTGTCCGGCCCGTTCCAGGTCAGCCGGCCGACCATTCGCGACTACATCACTTTGCTGGAACGCGTGTTCCTGCTCGAAACACTGCCGCCATGGCATGTCCGCCAACTCAACCGCCTCGTCAAGACACCGAAGTTCCATCTCGGCGACACCGGGCTTGCGTCGGCATTGCTCGGCGTAGACGCCGCGGCCTTGAAACAGGACCGCGGCTTGTTGGGGCAATTGCTGGAAACCTTTGTGTTCCAGGAGTTACGCAGGCAGGCAAGTTGGGCGGCGCAGCCCATCGCTTTCCACCATTTCCGGGACCGCGACGACTACGAAGTCGACATCGTGCTTGAGCAGGGGAAACATGCCTTGGCGGGGATCGAAGTCAAGGCCTCGGGCACGATTCGGGCAACCGACTTTCGGGGTTTGCGCAAGCTCAAGGAAATTGCGGAAGCGCGTTTTGTATGCGGAGTGGTGTTGTATGACGGCGATGTCCTGCTGCGCTTTGCGGCGGACTTGTTTGCCGTGCCGTTGCGTGCGTTATGGGAGACGCCGGTCCAGCCAATACGGTAACTGCATTGGGGGCGGGAGATCGCTTACGGGATATCGGCGTCGGTAAGCGTGCGCGGGAAGTACCCCGGTAAATAGGTGGGCGCTTAAGCCGCCTCGGTCTCGGTCGCGGGCTGCGGTGGCGGCCGCAGGCGACGCGCGCGTTGCAGCGCATCACCCGCAACCTTCGGTTCCATGCCATACATGTCGGCAAAGGCCTCGACGGTCTGGCCGCTGGCCTCGAACGCACGCAGCAGCGCCTCGTCTTTGGCGGCACGGGCGCCCGCCTCGGCCAGTGCTTCCTCCAGCACGGTATTGGCGGCTTCGTCGCGGCTGTGCACCAGCTCCACATAAGCATCTTTGGAAATGCCGGACGCCTCAAACGCTTGCAAAATCCGTTTGCGCAGCGCCGGGCGCACGTCTTCGCCCGCGCGGTTATGGCGGCGCCGGAAGACTTCCAGCAAGGAGTGGTACACGTGTTCGGGCGCCATGTCTTCCACCGCCTGGCCCTGCAAGTCATGGCGTTTCTCGCCCGCGGCTACGGTGGTCAGGTAACGCGTCGAGCGGGTGTGCATGGCCAGTGCCGCCTTGAGCGACTCGCGTTCCAGCAGATTCGGGTGCGCGGCCATCAGGTCCTGGAAGATACCGCGCTTGAGCGGCAGAAAAGCCGCTCCGAACAGTTGCGGGTACAAGGCCGCCAGTTGTTCCAGTACCGGGAAGCTGTCCACCCCCTGCGGTGGGGCGCCACGGCGCGTTTTGGCGCTGCGTGGTGCAGCGGCGGGTGCAGCGACCGCAGCAGCGGCTTCGGCAGCTTGCGGCGCGGTAGCGGGCAGAGCGTTCGGG
Source organism: Betaproteobacteria bacterium (assembly GCA_025360705.1). Lineage (GTDB taxonomy): Bacteria > Pseudomonadota > Gammaproteobacteria > Burkholderiales > Burkholderiaceae_C > CAISIP01. The sequence goes on from JANYBQ010000212.1 coordinate 6,135, forward strand.
GCTGGGACTGGAGCGGCCGTGGTTGTGGATTCTTCAGGCAAGGTGTCGGTCATGGAGTAGCCGGGAAGGCGATCGGGAGAAGGTCGCCATCATGCCATCCCGAAGCGCTTATCCGGTATGCTCGCTGACTTTTGTCTGACCGTATCCCCATCTCCATGAAACCGAGTTTCCTGCGGACCGCGCTTGTGCTCGGTCTGTTATCGGCCATCGGCCCGTTTGCGATCGACATGTATCTGCCGGCCTTGCCCAGCATCGGGCAAAGCCTGAACGCGTCCATGGGTGCGGTGCAGGCCAGCCTGATGGCGTTTTTCATTGCCCTGGGATTGGGGCAGCTCATCTACGGGCCGGTCTCGGACATGGTGGGTCGCAAGCTACCGATATATTTCGGCCTGACGCTTTTCGGCATCAGCAGCATCGGCTGCGCACTCGCCCCGGACATTCACACCTTGATCGCCTTGCGTTTCGTCCAGGGCCTGGGCGCCTGTGCCGGAATGGTAATACCGCGTGCGGTGGTGCGCGACCTGCATACCGGGGTCGACGCCGCGCGTCTGATGTCGATGCTGATGCTGGTTTTCAGCGTTTGCCCCATCCTCGCACCGTTGGCCGGCAGCCTGATGACCGAATGGGCCGGCTGGCGCAGCGTATTCTGGACCGTTACCGTGCTGGCTGTGCTTGGCATCGTCTTGCTGGCCACCAGTCTGCCGGAAACGCGACCGCCGGCGCAGCGGGTACTCAGCAATGTGCGTGGCGCCATCGCGGCTTATGGCGTATTGCTGCGCGACCGTTACTTTCTGGGACTGGTGTTTATCGGCGCGTTCGGTATTTCCAGCTTCTTCGCCTACCTTGCCAATTCGCCTTTTGTATTGATCGACCATTACGGGCTCACGCCGCGTCAATACAGCATTGCATTCGCGCTCAACGCCGCGTCTTTCATCGGTGCATCCCAATTCACCGGCAGGCTGTCGGCGCGTTTCGGTCTATTGAAAGTGGTGAACGTGGCAGTGCTGGGTTACGCAGTGACGATGGCGCTTTTGCTCGCGCTCAATCTGTTGGGAGTCGACCGGCTCGATGTGTTGATCGGCATGATGCTGCTTGGCTTTGGTTTTCTGGGTCTGGTGATGCCTGCCGCGGCCGTGCTCGCGCTGGATGAACACGGCAGCATCGCGGGCACCGCCTCCGCTCTCATGGGTACGCTGCAATTTGTCAGCGGAGCGACGGTGATGGCCATCGTCGGACCATTTGCGGACGGAACCGCACGCCCGATGATCGCGGGGATCGCCGGCTGCGCGTTATTGGCCTATGCCATCGCACGCGCAACATTCAATGGCAAGCGCGCTCGCGTGGTTGCAGAGGCTTAGAACTGACCGGGGGCGCGCTGAAGGGCCAGATGACCGGGGCCTCAAAGCGTGAACGTGAAGTTCTCGATCAAAGCACCGGGCGTACGCGAGCCGCCCAGCGCGCGCTGGAAGTAGGTGCCAGTAGCCGGGTCGATCTCGGCATGCGCCGTGAGCGCAGTGAGTTTCGCGCCCAGCGCGTCGTACAGGCTTTCGTCCCAACGCAAATCCTTGATCGGGCCGGCGATCTCACCGCCTTCGACCCAGAAACAGGCGTAACGCGTCATGCCGGTAACGCGCGCCGAAACCGGGTCGCTCCAGTTGAGGTAATGCAAATTGGACAGATACAGGCCCGTGGCCAACGCCTTCAACACGTTTTGCTCCGGCAGCGATCCGGTCGCGACATCCATAGCGCGCGGGCTTTCGCCCTCCGACGCGCCATTGGCGAGCAGTCCGTATTCCTTGGCGCTGCGCGAACTCACAAGCAAGCTCTGAAGTTCACCGTCGCGGATCAGCGGCATAGTCTGCGCCGCCACCTCACCCAGCCCGTTAAAGCGGGGCGCGAGGCCCAGCGCGAAGTTCTCGTCGATGCTGAGCAACGGCGACAAGCGGGTCTCTTTTTCGGCCAGTTTCTTGAACGGGCTGCGGCCCTGCTTCCAGGCACTGGCGGACAACGCGTTCCAGCCCAGCATGCCAATCAATTCCGAAAACGCGCGCGGCGCGAGGTAGGTTCGGTACTGGCCGGGCTTTACGTCCTGCGGCGGCTTGTCCAGCAGTGCAAGCAGCGTCCTTGCGCGTGCGAGATTGACGGCCCAATCGGCCGCGTTCCAGCGCGATCCGGCGTAACTGCCTTTGGCGGCCTTGGCGCCGTTGTAGATCGAATAGTCGAGGAAGAAAGTTTCGGTGGCGAACCAGTGGCTCTGGCCCAGCGAATTTTTGTTGCCCCGGATGATTGCGCCACCCGCATACAGGCCGGCCAGATCGCAACCTTCGGCAGGTGCCACCACGGCGGGCACAACCTCTTGCGCGGCCAGCAAGGCGCCGCGAAATTCTTCATTGCTGGAGCCATTGTTCTGCGTCGATACCTGGTTCGGGTCCGCCGGCAATACCGACGCCTCATAACGGCACGCGTGCAGCAGTTGCATCGATGCCATGCGGTCCGCGTCCAGCGCCCCGCTGAGCGTGCAGCTTTTCTCCACGGTGCGGCCGTTGCTCTGCAAGCGCAGCGAGAAGCCGATCTGCTCCACGTCGGTGTTCTGGCGCACCCGGTTGCCGTTGAAGCGCACAAACAGGGTTTCTTCCGCGGCAAGGTTGAGCGTGGCTTCTTCCCCTGCGCCCAGCTTGGCCAGCAGGTCCGCGCAAAGACGGTCGAAATGCGCGTGGACACGCGTGATGAAATCGACTGGCATCATGACTGCCCGCCAAACACTTCCACACCGCGAAACAGGCACGGCGGAGACGAATGGCCCACGCGTATCACCTGGCTCGGTTCACCCTTGCCGCAAAAGGCCGTGCCGTGGCTTGCTGGCTCGCGCCCAACGCCCGCCAGGCGGTTCCAGAAGTCCACCGTAACGCCACGGTAGTTGGGGTTGCGCACTACCTTACCGAGTTTTCCGTTGCTGATCAGCTGGCCGCGCTCGCAGCCGAACTGGAACTTGTTACGGTAGTCGTCGATCGACCAGGACCGGTTGGTGGTCATGAGCACGCCGTGCTCGACTTGACCGATCAGATCCTCGAGTGACGCTTCGCCCGGCTCCAGGTTGATGTTGGCCATGCGGTCTATCGGGGCGCGGTTCCACGACGACGAGCGGAAGTTGGCCACGCCCGGCAAGCCAGAGCGCGCCTGCGATTCGAGCGATCCCAAACCGCGTACCAGCACGCCTTTGTCGATCAACATTTCCTTGATGGCGGGGTTGCCGCCGTCGTCGAAGCGGTAGCTCGCGAACTCGTTGGCCCTGGTCGGATCGAAGGACACGTTCATGTGTGGCGAACCGTATTGCAGATGGCCGAAGTCGGCCTGCTTCACGAAGCTCCAGCCGGCGTAGTTGCGTTCATCGCCCAGGATGCGGTCCAGCTCCAGCGGGTGGCCGATCGACTCGTGGATCTGCAGCATCATCTGGTCGGGCATCAGCACCAGGTCCATGACGCCGGAAGGACAATTTTCGGAATTCAGCAGTTCCAGCGCTTCCTGCGCGGTCCGCCCGGCCTGTTGTTCGAATATGGCGCGGTCGAAAGCTTCGCCCCCGAATTGACCGGTGCTTGACCAGGTGCGGGTTTGGGACTGGAGACCCTGGGCGGCGGTTGCCGCCAGCGTGATATCCACCATGTCGAAGCTCTGGCGTGTTTCCGATCCGTTCGATGAGAAAAAATCGATCCGGGTCTGGACCATCATCGCGCTGGCCGCGCGGTTGACGACCAGGTCTGACAGCTTCATGCCGTGTGAAGCCGCCAGCAGGCAATCGGTGATCTCGCTCAAACCGGTCTCGTCCAGGTTGCGTTGCCGGGGGCTGCGGTAGCTGCCAGCCGCGCGTGGCCGCTGACCGGGGGCAAACGCGTGGACCTTGTAGGCGCTGGTGGCGCGCGTCGTGGCGACGGCGCGATCGAACGCACGTTGCAGCCCCGCTGCGCTCAAATCGGCTGTTGCCGCATAACCGAAATGCCCGTCCACCAGCACCTCGCACATGACGCCTTCTTCCAGCGAGCTTTGATTGGCTTCCGGCCGGTCGTTGCGGACCACGCGTTGGGTGGTGGTTTCGCTCGAAAAACGCAAGCCGGCCCATTGCGCGGACTGCATCGCGTGCTGGATTGCGAGTTGCTGGGCGATGGCCATTTGGGGCATGGGCTGGGTCATTGAGCTGGGAAGAAAGGCCTCGATTGTGGTCGTTTTCGCAGACCGCATACGCCACACGGCGTATTCCCACTTCTCCAGTGCTTCCCTAAAGTAAGTCCATCGCTTCACAAAGCTGCCTTCCCTGGAAGCCGCGTGGCGAGAGGAACCTTTTTACTACCGGAGAAGCATTACATGCAACGTCGATTTACCCTCAAGGCACTTACCGCCGCCGTCGCCCTGGCCAGCATTTCCGCCATGCCAGCTTACGCCGCCGACACCATCAAGGTCGGCATTTTGCACAGTCTCTCGGGCACCATGGCCATCTCGGAGACCGTGTTGAAGGACACCGTGTTGATGGCCATCGACGAGATCAACGCCAAAGGTGGCGTGCTCGGCAAACAGCTCGAACCCGTGGTGGTGGACCCGGCCTCCAACTGGCCGCTGTTCGCTGAAAAAACCAAACAGCTGCTGGGGCAGGACAAGGTCGCCGTGATCTTCGGCTGCTGGACTTCGGTGTCGCGCAAGTCGGTATTGCCAGTCGTGGAAGAAATGAACGGCCTGTTGTTCTACCCGGTGCAATATGAGGGCGAAGAGCTGTCCAAAAACGTGTTCTACACCGGTGCCGCGCCTAACCAGCAGGCTATCCCGGCGGTCGACTACCTGATGAGCAAGGAAG
>JANYBQ010000217.1 GCA_025360705.1 Betaproteobacteria bacterium
GCGCCAGGAGCGCATCGAACAGGCGCTCAAGCAGCTGCCCGAGGTCGCAGCGGTGAAGAAGCGCAACAACAAGGGCCAGGAGCAAGAGGCGCGGGTGAGCACGACGGACGCCGATGCGCGGGTGATGAAGATGGGCGATGGGGGGTTCCGCCCGGCCTACAACGTGCAGTTGGCCACCACGTGCCAGGAGCAGGTGATCGTGGGCATGGGGGTGGTGAACGCGGGCAGCGACATGGCGCAACTGCGCCCGATGGTCGAGCAGGTCGCGCAGCGCGTGGGACAGGCGCCGGGGCAGTGGCTGGTGGACGGGGGCTTCCCCGCGCACGAGCAGCTCGATGCGGTGGCGGGCAAGACAGAGGTCTATGCACCGGTGCCCGAGCCGCGGGCGAAGAAGGACGAGCAAGGCCAGGTGGTGCAGCAAGACAAGCACCAGCCCAAGGCGGGCGACAGTGAGGCAGTCGCGCAGTGGCGTACGCGCATGGCCAGCGAGCAGGCCAAGGAGATCTACAAGCAGCGCGCGGCGACGGCCCGAGTGCGTGAACGCGCAGGCGCGCAACCGGGGAATGCAACGCATGCCGGTTCGCGGGCTGGAGAAGGTGCGCGCGGTGGTGGGGCTGTTCGTGCTGGCGCACAACCTGATGCGCATGGTCAAGCTGGCACCCCAGATGCTCGGTGTAGGCACAGGTACGTCTGCGATGGTCGCGCAGGGCGCTTGAGGGGGTACGAAGTGGCCCGAAAGTCCCAGAATCACCCTGTTCAGGCGCCTTCAACGCCGAAAAGTGGCCTTCGCGTCGCCTCGGCGGCATCTGCAACCCAATTCGTTGCCAAAGTCAGCGCCATGGGTGCCGACAGCAGCAAACGAAAAACTCTCAAGCTCTGAGTGCCGCGGAGTGCGACACCTTGATGCGTCTTTTGCGGAAAATCTACCTTTGACAACGACCGCCTGGGCGTTGCGCTTTGTCCGCACGCCAGCTATCAAAGCAGGAGCACGCGCGAATCGGCCGCATAATCGCCGTTCTATTATTCGGTGGCGCGGCCGGCCCACCCCATTTCGATAAGACCAACATCGGATCAACAGTAGGAGACTGACGAATGAGTTCCAAGGAAACGGCTGCTGTCAGCCAGTTGCTAAGCTTGCTGGAGTCGCGTTACGCGATGCGCGTTCTTTGGGCTCTCAAGGACGGCCATCCCCAAACTTTTCGTCTGCTGCAGGACAGCGTGGGCGGTATCACGCCCAATACGCTGAACACGCGCATCAAGGAACTGCGAGCGGCCGGCCTGATGGGCCATGGCGATGAGGGTTATATCGTCACCGCGGCCGGTGCGGATTTGCTCAAACGCATGAACGAGATGTCGGCGTTTGCCAGCCGCTGGGCGGTCACACAGGCGAAGAAAAAACTTTGATCCATGCAAAACCTGCTGAACCCAAAAAACATTCTGCCGCGCGACCATCAACAGGCCGTCCTGATAGGCCGCGTCTGGGTCGAAGGCCTCGGGCCCACCTTGGTGCGCGTTTGCGAGGACCACATCTACGATATCTCGCGGCTTGCGCCGACCTGCACGCAACTGCTTGAAATGGCCGACCCGGTCGGTACCGTACGTGAATTCGGTGGCCCGCCCATCGCCGACACCGCAGCGGTACTGGCCAACTCGCTGGTCGAGCAACGCGATGCCGGCAAGCCATGGTTGCTGGCGCCATGCGACCTGCAGGCAATCAAGGCCGCCGGCGTGACGTTCGTGGCGTCGATGCTGGAACGCGTCATCGAAGAACAGGCGCGCGGCGATGCCGGGCGGGCCGAGGCGGTGCGCCGCTCGGTTGTAAGCGTGATCGGCGACAACCTGCGCAGCGTCAAACCGGGCTCGGCGCAAGCGGCGCGGCTACGCGACGTGTTGATAGGCCAGGGCGTATGGTCTCAATACTTGGAAGTCGGTATCGGCGAGGACGCCGAGATATTCACCAAATCCCAGCCCATGAGCGCAGTCGGCGTGGGCGCCGAAATCGGCCTGCATCCCAAAAGCGTCTGGAACAATCCGGAACCCGAAATCGTGCTGGCCGTCAACAGCCGCGGCGAAACCAGGGGCTGCGCGCTGGGTAACGACGTCAACCTGCGTGACTTCGAAGGCCGCAGCGCCTTGTTGCTGGGCAAGGCCAAGGACAACAACGCTTCAGCCGCGATTGGCCCCTTCATTCGCCTGTTCGACGAACACTTCGGCATTGACGATGTGCGGCGCTGCGAATTGTCCATGCGGGTAACCAGTGCCGATGGCAAATTCGAAATGCACGGCGCCAGCAGCCTGTCCATGATCAGCCGGGACCCGCTGGAACTGGTCAACCAGGCCATCGGGGAACCCGGCCAGCGGACGCACCAGTATCCGGACGGCTTCATGTTGTACCTGGGCACGATGTTCGCGCCGACCCAGGACCGTTTCGGACCGGGCCAGGGTTTTACGCATGAGCTGGGCGACGTCGTGTCGGTATCGACCGCCGGCCTCGGGATGCTGGTCAACCGCGTCAATCTGTCGGACCGTGTGGCGCCCTGGAACTACGGTGCGGCAGCCCTGATGCGTGACCTGGCCCGGCGCGGACTGCTGGCATAATTCACACGCTCTTTTACCCCGGCACCCCGTGCCGCATCCCTCGCGACCGCTGCGCCACGCAAAGTGCGGGGCGGCCATCACCATGATTTTTGTGTGGAACCTTCCATGACTATTACCAGCACCGGCCTGAACTACATCGACGATACCGTGGGCGATGGCGCCGAAGCGCAAAAAGGACAGAAAGTCACCGTGCACTACACCGGCTGGCTCTACAACAACGAGACCCAGGGCGCCAAGTTCGATTCCAGCAAAGACCGCAACGATCCGTTCGTGTTTTCGCTCGGCGCGGGCATGGTCATTCGCGGTTGGGACGAAGGCGTGGCGGGCATGAAGGTCGGCGGCAAACGCACGCTGGTCATCCCGCCGGAACTCGGATACGGCGCGCGCGGCGCCGGTGGCGTCATTGCGCCAAATGCCACATTGAAGTTCGAGGTCGATTTGCTCGGCGTCGCGGATTGATTCAGGCGCACCCGCGCCCTTGAAAGACAGCCCGGCGCCCCAAGGTCTGGGTCGTCGCATTTGATTTTCTGACCCAACCGCATGTCCGATCCAAACCTACCCCAACCCCAATCCCAGCAAGACCAGCACATCGCACAGGACTATCAAAGCACCGAAGAAATGGTGGCCGCCCAGGCCGCCCAGGAAGGTGATCTGTTGTCCCGCACCCAGGCCGACCTGACTTTATTGCAGGCCAAAAGCGCCGAACTGGCGGACCAGTATCTGCGCGCCAAGGCGGAAGCCGAAAATGCGCGCAGACGTGCCGAGGACGAAATCTCCAAGGCGCGCAAGTTCGCGGTTGAAAGTTTCGCCGAGAGCATGTTGCCGGTGGTGGATAGCCTGGAAGCCGGTCTGGTGCTCAAAGACGCCACGCCGGAGCAGATCCGCGAAGGCGCTCATGCCACGCTGCGCCAGCTTTCCGCTGCGCTGGAACGCAACAAGGTAATTGCGATCGACCCCGCACCCGGCACCAAATTCGACCCGCACCAGCATCAGGCGATTACCGTGGTGCCATCCGAGCTTGAGTCCAATACCGTGGTCAACGTGTTGCAAAAGGGGTATTCGATCTCGGATCGCGTACTCCGTCCAGCACTCGTGACGGTGGCTGCGCCCAAATAAACCCTTGAAAACAGTGCGGTAATCCGCAACTGTGTTGCAGGTTCCTTTTTGTAAAACAAGCGCGGCTCCGCAAATAGTGTTGGGCCGGGCGTTTTTTGGAGAAAAAATATGGGAAGAATTATTGGCATAGACCTGGGTACCACCAACAGTTGCGTGGCGATCATGGAAGGTAACGTGCCCAAAGTCATCGAGAACTCTGAAGGCGCGCGCACCACTCCGTCGATCATCGCGTATCAGGAGGACGGCGAAGTACTGGTCGGTGCATCGGCCAAGCGCCAGGCAGTGACCAACCCGCGCAACACCTTGTACGCGGTTAAGCGGCTGATCGGTCGCAAATTCGTCGAAAAAGAAGTGCAGAAGGACATCGCGTTGATGCCCTACAAGATCGTGGCCGCCGACAACGGCGACGCCTGGGTCGAAGTGCGCGGTAAAGCCATGGCGGCCCAACAGGTCAGCGCCGACGTCCTGCGCAAGATGAAGAAGACCGCCGAGGACTATCTTGGTGAGGCCGTGACAGAAGCGGTTATCACGGTGCCGGCGTATTTCAACGACGCGCAGCGCCAGGCTACCAAAGACGCCGGCCGGATCGCCGGTCTGGACGTAAAACGCATCATCAACGAACCGACGGCAGCCGCCTTGGCTTTCGGCCTGGACAAGAATGAAAAGGGCGACCGCAAAATCGCGGTTTATGACCTGGGCGGCGGCACCTTCGACGTGTCGATCATCGAGATCGCCGATGTCGACGGTGAGAAGCAGTTCGAGGTGCTGTCAACCAACGGCGACACCTTCCTGGGCGGCGAAGACTTCGACCAGCGCGTGATCGACTTCATCATCAGCGAGTTCAAGAAAGACCAGGGCGTGGACCTGGGCAAGGACGTGCTGGCATTGCAGCGCCTCAAGGAAGCGGCCGAGAAGGCCAAGATCGAGTTGTCCAACAGCGCGCAGACCGACATCAACCTGCCTTACGTCACGGCCGACGCATCCGGGCCTAAACACCTGAGCATCAAGCTGACCCGGGCCAAGCTCGAGTCGCTGGTGGAAGACCTGATCGAACGCACCATCGGGCCTTGCCGCACCGCCATCAAGGACGCCGGCGTCAACGTAGCCGATATCCATGACGTGATTCTGGTCGGCGGCATGACGCGTATGCCCAAGGTGCAGGAAAAGGTAAAGGAGTTCTTTGGCCGTGAACCGCGCAAGGACGTGAACCCGGACGAAGCGGTGGCCGTTGGCGCTGCCATCCAGGGCCAGGTCTTGACGGGTGACCGCAAGGACGTGTTGCTGCTCGACGTGACGCCGCTGTCGCTGGGCATCGAAACGCTGGGTGGCGTGATGACCAAGATGATCACCAAGAACACCACCATCCCGACCAAGTTCGCGCAGACTTTCTCTACCGCCGACGACAACCAGCCGGCCGTGACCATCAAGGTGTTCCAGGGTGAACGCGAAATCGCCGTCGGCAACAAGATGCTGGGCGAGTTCAACCTGGAGGGCATTCCCCCTTCGGCACGCGGCACGCCGCAAATCGAGGTGTCGTTCGACATCGACGCCAACGGCATTTTGCATGTGGGCGCCAAGGACAAGGGCACCGGCAAGGAAAACAAGATCACGATCAAGGCCAACTCGGGTCTGTCCGAAGCCGAAATCCAGCAGATGGTCAAGGACGCTGAACTGAATGCGGCCGACGACAAGAAAAAGCTTGAACTGGTGCAGTCGCGCAACCAGGCCGAGGCCAGTGTCCACAGCGTAAAGAAGAGCCTGACCGAATACGGCGACAAGCTCGAAGCCGGCGAGAAGGAAAAAATCGAGGCTGCCGTCAAGGCGCTGGAAGAAGCGCTCAAGGGCGAGGACAAAGCCGCGATCGACAGCAAGAACACCGATTTAATGACCGCCAGTCAGAAACTCGGCGAAAAGATGTATGCCGATATGCAGGCCAAGCAGGAAGGCGCCGCGAATTCAGCGGGTGGTCCAGGCGCGGGTGGCGGGAGTGGTGGAGGTGGGGGAGCCGGTAGTGGCTATGGGATGGGCTCCGACAAGTCCGGTGCATCCAGGGCGTCCGACGACGACGTGGTCGATGCGGAAGTGAAAGAAGTCAAGAAAGCCTGACGCTGGCGTTTCCGCCCGAGCCGGCCCGCCGCGCTCGAACGATTCCACCGGAATCTTCGACGCGGCGTTCCGCATTTATCCACCGAGCAAACACCGCGGATCGCGCGACCGTATGAGAGCTGACTGAGAACGAAGATGGCCAAACGAGATTATTACGAAACGCTCGGCGTCCCCAAGAACGCGTCGGATGAGGAAATCAAGAAGTCGTATCGCAAGATGGCGATGAAACATCACCCTGACCGCAATCAGGGCGATAGCTCCAAAGGTTCCGAAGAGAAATTCAAGGACGCCAAGGAAGCCTATGAAATGTTGTCCGACCCACAGAAGCGGGCTGCTTACGATCAGTTCGGTCACGCGGGCGTAGACCCGAATATGCGGGGCGCCGGTGGTCCGGGCACTGAAGGCTTCGGCGGCTTTGCCGAAGCTTTTGGCGACATCTTCGGCGACATGTTCGGCCAGCAGCGCGGACGCGGCGCGGGCGGCGGGCGACAGGTGTTTCGCGGTGGCGATTTGAGCTACGCGATGGAAATTACGCTGGAAGAAGCAGCACGCGGCAAGGATGCCCAAATCCGCATCCCGAGTTGGGAAGCATGTGAGATTTGCCACGGCTCTGGCGCCAAGCCAGGCACCCAGGTCAAGACCTGCGGCACCTGTGGTGGCTCCGGCGCGGTGCAGATGCGCCAGGGATTTTTCAGCGTGCAGCAAACCTGCCCGACCTGTCGCGGGGTCGGCAAGGTCATACCCGAACCGTGTGCGGCATGCCATGGCCAGGGCAAGGTAAAAAAGCAGAAAACGCTGGAAGTCAAGATTCCGGGCGGCATCGACGGCGGCATGCGTATCCGCAGCACCGGCAATGGCGAGCCCGGCACCAACGGCGGACCGGCGGGCGACCTGTACATTGAAATCCGCTTGAAGAAACACGACATCTTCGAGCGCGACGGTGATGACCTGCATTGCTCGGTGCCCATCAGCATCATCACGGCGTCGCTGGGCGGCGAAATCGACGTGCCCACGCTGGCCGGCAAGGCCGCCATCGACATACCCGAAGGCACCCAGACCGGCAAGCAGTTCCGGCTGCGCGGCAAGGGCATCAAGGGGGTGCGCGCCAGTTACCCGGGCGACCTGTATTGCCACATCCTGCTCGAGACGCCGGTCAAGCTCAGCGAACCCCAACGCAAGCTGCTGCGCGATCTTGAAGAGTCATTCAAAAAAGGCGGCGGCAAACATTCGCCCAGTGAAGACAGCTGGACCGACAGGTTGAAAAGCTTCTTCAGCTAAGTTTGAATCTCTCCGCCGCGCGCGGTCCAGCAGTGGCCGGCCAGAACGCAGCAGCGTACCAATGCGGGTTTTGCCGCGATGGCGTTGTGACTGTTGCGTCTTGAGGTATCCGCACGGATGCGCAACGGTGCGAAGTTACGCCCTTTGACATGTGCGTCGGCGGCATTGCCCAAATTCAGACGCGGACCGGGATGCCTGCCCTTACGATGCGCTGCAGCACCCAGCGCATGGCCGCGCTGGCCCTTTTTTTCCAGGAGACATATGGGCAAGACCTTCACCAAGCGCCTCGGCATCCTTCGCATGAAGGACGGCATGACCCAAGAGGCATTCGTCAGTCACTGGCTCGATAAGCACGCAGCGCTGTGTGTGAAGCTGCCGGGCCTGCGTCGCTATTCGGTCAACCTGGTGGACCGCCAGCGCTTCCCCAATTTCGACTACGACGGCTTCTCGGAGCTGTGGTTCGACTCCGAAGAGGCGCTCAACGCCGCAATGCAAAGTACCGAGGGCCGCACGCTGCTGAGTGACCTGCCGAACTTCGCGAAAGACGTCTCCCCGATCATCTCGGTCGAGCACCAGATCGTCTGGCCCTGAGCACGTCCATACCTGAGCAATCACCATGACACAACTACAAGGCAAGATCGCGCTCGTCACGGGCGCGGCCAGCGGCTTCGGTGAAGGCATCGCGCGGCGCTTCGTGGCCGAAGGCGCGCGCGTCATGATCGCCGACCTCGACGCCGGCAAAGCGCGCAAGCTCGCCGATGAACTTGGTACTTCGGCGCAAGCCGTCGGCGGCGACGTTTCCAACGCGGCGGACATCGAGGCGGCCGTGGCCGCCTGCGTCGCAGCGTTTGGCGTACCCGACATAGTCGTGAACAACGCGGGCACTACCCACCGCAATCAGCCGATGCTGGATGTGGACGAAGCCACTTTCGACCGCGTATTCAACGTCAACGTGAAATCGATCTACCACATGGCGCGCGCCGTTGTGCCACTGATGCGCCAGCGCGGCGGCGGCTCGATCATCAACATCGGTTCCACCGCCGGCTTGCGGCCTCGGCCGGGCCTGACCTGGTACAACGCCTCCAAAGGCGCCGTGAACCTGATGTCGAAGTCGATGGCGGCCGAACTCGGCCCGGACAACATTCGCGTCAATGCGATTTGCCCGGTGATGGGTGCGACCGGTCTGATCGAGCAGTTCCTTGGCGTACCCGATACGCCGGAGAACCGCGCCAAGATCGTCGCCGGCATTCCGCTCGGCCGCATGTCCACACCGCTGGATGTGGCTAACGCCGCTCTCTGGCTGGCCAGCGATGCGGCGCAGTTCATCACGGGCGTGGAACTGCCCGTCGACGGCGGCCGCACCATCTGAAGGGCGGCAACGCGCGTTGATGGATACGGCTCACGCGCCGCGTGTTGTTCGGAACCGATGAGCCGAAGCGCCCGACGTGGCGCTGCGGGCGGGGCTACGGTCTCTGAAATTGCGCGGCACGCCCCTGCTGCCGCCGCATACCCGCGCGCATGAAGTCTGGCGCGGTGTGGCCTTCCTGCACCGCGACAGCCTTGAGCCACGCCGGAACCCGTGGTGACGGAGATTGAACACACCATCGGCTTCAAGTGTTTCAGCGTGCGGCTGCAAGCGTATGTGCCGGTCCAGCCGCGCATCGACCTGTGTTTCCGTCAGGCGCTCCCCTTTTCCGCAGCTCGTTGCGCAGGATCGCAATGACATAATGCCCGCGTAGCCTTGGAGACAACTTGCTTCCCGACATCGATTCGCTGGCCCTTTTCGTGCGTGCCGCCGAACTGCACAGCCTCACCAAGGCGGCCGAGGCCTCCCACATCGGCCTGGCCGCCGCCAGCCGGCGCATGGCTCTGCTGGAATACCGCTTCAAGACGCCGCTGCTTGAACGTTCGTCGCGCGGCGTCAGCCTCACCCCGGCGGGCGCGTCGTTGCTGCCCCATGCAAAGGCGTTGCTGGTCGGCATCAACCAGATGCAGGCCGAGATGCACGATCACGCCAACGGACGCAGGG
>JANYBQ010000241.1 GCA_025360705.1 Betaproteobacteria bacterium
GGAATGGGGCTCCGCTGAGCGGTTCGTATCTGGGTCCGCGCCCACCGTGGTGCAACAAGGCCGTCTGTAGATGTGCAGTCTGTTCCTCGTTTTATCGCAGCTTCAATTCATGCCACAGCAGGAATACCGCTTATCAAGGAAGAAAACCGAAAACCAGTGCTTGACTATCTGGGAAGTCCCTGTAAAGGGTTAGGCGTCCCCCGACCGAAGCATGCCAACATTTGCCCACTGCCAGTTGATTGGCAGCGGCTTAAAGTCTGGCAAGTTGGACGAGATGACATTTCGGATCTCGGTCTCAATAATCGCGAGGTTTTTTTTCAAGTGGTCGACGTCAACCGCAGCGAGCTCAAACGCGAAGTTCGACTCTGTGAGCTTGAACTTCTATGGGGATCTCGGCTTGAGCACTACGTCGTATCGCCCGAATTTCCACCAAAACCATTTCTGCCTTGCCTCAATGACAGCAAACAACTCTTTGCTTGAAAGTATGTCGGCAACATAGGAACTCGGCGACCGTTGTTTCACGTAGTTGAAGTGGGCAACTAACGCTTGTGTGGGTGGTCGATCCGCCTGGTGGTATCGAGGTTCCTGGAAGCGAACAAACTTTTCGAAGAGGGCTTGGGTGCTGACCTTGATGGCGATCGGTGATTGGTCTCGGCTAACGATCTGCTTGTTTCCGGCGGCATCGGTGATTTCACTGAAGGTCTCACCTAAGCCAGCCCATCGGAATGATCTGCTCTCCCCGTCTTGATGGCGAATGATCAACTCGCCCGGCTACCTCATGGCAGCCGGTTCCTCCAGCGCCAACCCAAAGCCTGCCGTAGGGGACCGGGGCATGCGCCAACGGTCAGCGGCCACGGGCGCGAAGCGCGGAAAAGCGGGCGCTATGCCCTGAACGCGCCGTGGGCGTCAAACCCGAACCATTGCAGCCCGCCCGTTTTGAGCACTACAGCGGCTTACCCCGAAGGGGGCCGGGGCCGCGTTGGCGCATACCCCGGGCCCCTGCGGCAGGCGCGTGGCCGGAAGCAGATATCCGTGGCAGCACCACAAACCTCCAGACAGCGGCCCATCCACAAAGGAGGCCACGATGCGGTCGAGTACCATGCGCCATCGTCGCCCCGCCCTCGCGCGCCATGCATGCCGTCGTCCTCAAATATTTCCTCGAAGTAGCCCGCTGCGGCTCCATCCGCAAAGCGGCGCAAAACCTGTTTGTGGCATCCAGCGCGGTAAACCGGCAGGTGTTGCGGCTGGAGGAAGAGTTGGGCACCGAGTTGTTCGATCGGGTTCCCAGCGGCATGCGACTCAATGCGGCGGGGGAACGGCTGCAGCAGCATGTGCGCGGCACGCTGCACGACTTTCACCTGATGCGCACCGAACTCGATGCCATGAAGGGCGAGCGCAAGGGCCATGTGTCTGTCGTGGCGATGGACTCGCTGCTGATCGAGTTTCTTCCGGCCGCGGTTGAAGAGTTCTCCAGCAGTTACCCGGCGGTGCGCTATACGATTTCGTCCGCGTTGCCGAGCGATGTGCCGGACCGCGTGGCCAAGGGAGACAACGACATCGGCATGTGTTATCTGGGCAAATTGCCAGGCACCATCAAGGTGGTCGCCAAGGCGCCTTTCCCTCCCGGGGTGGTGATGGCGCCTTCACATCCGCTGGCGAAAAAGACACGTATAACTTTCGACGACTGCCGTGATCAGGCCTTCATACAGATCAGCCGCATCTCGCCGATCCACCATCTGGTGCAGCCCGAGTTTTCGCGCTTCTGGGACGATCTTGAGCCGGCCATATCCTGCAACTCGACCCCCATGGCCAAACGCATGGTAATCGCGGGGCGCGGTATTTCGTTCTTCTCCAAAATCGGGTTTATCGATGAGCTCGAGCGCGGTGAAGTGGTGTGGCGGCCGCTGGCCAATGCCGCTATCGGCGCGATCGAAGTCGGCATTGTGGTGCCGACGCACCGGGCCCTGTCGCACGTCACCAAGCAGTTCCTGGAGCGGCTTACCAAAAGGCTCAAGCAACTGGAACTAACAGCGGCGATCTAAAGCCTGATACGCCGCACAAACCGGTGCGCGCCAGGCCGCCGCCCGTCATGCCGCGCCGGATGGAATAGCCACCCGATGGCTAACCTCGACCAGTATTCCACCGGGCACATGACCGTCTGTGCCACGCGGGTGAGAACCAGAATGAAATCCCCGTCGCCCTGAAGGATGGCCATTCCATCGTTGCCTTTGGTCGCAAGATGGGTGAAGCCAAAAGCCGTTTCGAAGAAAGATCTGGCCAATGCCACATCCGGAACGGAAAGATCAAGGTGATTGAGTTGCATTGCGTGCTCCATGGGTCAATGGACTCGTCCACATCGCAGCGCGACACCGCAGCGTCTGCTTGCCACACGAACGAGCCCGCAGCGCAAAATTGCGCCAGGGTTCGTCGTGGGTTCTCATGCCGTGCATGAAGCAGAACTCCCCTGAGGAGAGAGGTCGGGCTTACCAAAAACCGACCTTGCCTTTTTCGACTTGGTAATTATGGGATTGGGCCTGTCGCCGTTCGCCACACATCCGGGCCATGAAAAAGCAAAGCGGCAACGGCATGCGTGCGATGGGTGCGCGACACCCGTCACGCCGATGCAGTTGCTCCTTCGATCGCCCACAGCGCGGCGATGGGCACGGACGCCAGCTGCGGGTCAAACGCGATGCTTTGAACGCCTGGATGCAGCACGATGCCTCGGTAGAACCGCGCGCCCAGGATCTCGCGCAAATGGCGCAGCCCCTTGAAATCATCAGCGCTGGCCTGACTTGCGGACTTGACCTCCACGCCCACAACGCGACCCTCGCGGTCTTGCAGGATGAAATCCACCTCCATGCCGGAGGAGGTGCGGTAGTGCATCAGCTCGCACTGGATGTTGGCCCAGCCGCGCAGCTTTTGAAGTTCGGCGTGGACGAACGTCTCCAGCAACTGGCCTGGCAGGCCATGCGCTGACGCCACGCCCTGAGCGCTCAGGCCAAGCAAATGCGCCAGCAGGCCGCTGTCGTTAAAAAACAGTTTGGGCGATTTCTGGGCCCGGTGGCTCTCGCGCGGCGCCCATGCTGGCAATGGCGTGATCAGGAATACGGTTTCCAGCAGCTGCAGGTAGCGCCGTAGCGTAGTCTGGGGCAACCCCAACGTGCGCGACACATCGGCGGAATTAAGCGTGCCAGTGGCCTTGTGCGCCAGCACTTTCAACAACTGTGGCAATTGCACCAAGCCATCGATTTGGGCCAAGTCCCGGATGTCGCGCTGGATGATGGTGCGCAGGTAGGCATCGAACCACGCCGCGCGACGTTTCTCGCCGCTGCGCGCCAAGGCTTCGGGATAACCGCCGGCCAGAAGTTGCGTGATTATGTCGGCGCGGTTAGCGGTGTCCAGCACGATATGTCCGCGTTTCCCACGCCGTGGCGCCGCCGGCTCCAGCGAGAAAACAGCATCGATGAAATTGACCTTGTGCCGGTCAGAACCATGGCGTATCTCGGACTGCGACAGTGGCCACAAGGTATGGATTTCCATGCGCCCGGCCAGCGAGTCGGCCAGCCTGGGCAGCAGCAGTACGTTAGCCGAGCCGCTCAGCAAAAACCGTCCATTGATCGGTTTGCCAGCCATGCGGGCAAGGTCGATTTCATGTTTGATTGCCAAAAACAGATCGGGCGCGCGCTGCACTTCATCGATCAGCAGCCGACCCGGATTGGCGGCAAGATAACCTGCCGGGTCGGCGCGCATCGCGGACAACACCGCCGCGTCGTCAAGTGTGATGTAACGAACCTCATCGCCCGCCAAGCCGCGCATGAGCGTGCTCTTGCCTGTCTGGCGCGCTCCGTGCAGCAGAAGTACCGGCGTGTCGACTAGCGATTCGCCGATGGCCGATACGAGATAGCGGGGAAACATGTTGAAATTCGAGCGTTTAGTGGTGGAATATACACCGTCATACGGTGAAAATTCCACCACTTACAACATAGGAATCCGGGCTCCAGGCAGGGACCCCGGGCGTCACCACAACGTCAGCAGCCGACCCGCAACCAGCCGAAAGCCATGCTCCGCAATCACCCGCGCCTCGGCCTCGTCATGGGTGACCAGCACCGCGGCAATACCCGCTTCCGCGATGCGCTCGGCAAACTCCTCGCGCAGGCTGGTACGCAGTTCGGCGTCCAGCGCCGAGAAGGGTTCATCGAGCAGCAGCAGGCGCGGCGCGGTGATCAAGGCACGCGCCAGCGCCACGCGCTGCTGCTCCCCACCCGACAGTTTCCACACGCGTTGACGCGCGTGCGAGGCCAGTCCAAATACCGACAGCATCCGCTGCGCGCGTTCACGCGCTGTCTTTTTGGGAACACGTTGCTCCACCAGCCCGAAGGCTACGTTGTCCAGTACGTTCAGATGCGGGAACAGCGCAAAGTCCTGGAACATCAGCGCAAAACCGCGTCGCTCGGGCGCAACGCCAGCCAGGTCGGCGCCATCGAAACTTATGTCGCCCGCGTCTTGCGCTTCAAGCCCCGCAATCATTTTTAACAAAGTGCTTTTGCCGCTACCCGACGGACCGAGAACCGCCACGGTCTGCCCTGGGGCCACCACCAGGTCCAGGCCGTCGGCCAGCAACCAGTGGCCGCCGGAAAGGTCCTCAAAGGTCTTTCGAATGCCTTTGAGTTCAAGCATGCGCCAGTTCCCTTGCGAGCTGGCGCGTGTTAGCGCCGGCGCGTCGCAGCGGGTTTTCTATAACCATAAACACAACCAGGGCCAGCAACATCAACAAGGCCGCCAGCACCATTGCGCCGTCGCGGTTGACCGCGCCGGGTCGTCCCAGCCGCTGATAAATCAGGGTCGTCAAGGTCGCCCATTCGGGGCGCGAGAGGAACAACGTTACGGCAAATTCACCCAGCGCCGTAGCGGCCGCAAAAGCCATGCCGCGCCGCAGTGCGGGCGCAACCAGTGGCAGCGTGACACGCCGCAAGCTGCGCCACGGCGTGGCGCCCAGCGTGCGCGACGCCTGCACCAGATGTTCGGGCAGGCTGTCGAGCGCGGCCCCCAATGACTTGGCCACAAACGGGTAGGCCAACAAGGCATACGCGGACACCAGCAGCAACATGCTGGCGCTCCAGTGCGGGTAGAGCAATAACAGACCGAAGGCTACCGTCACGGGCGACACCACGAACGGCAGGAAAGCAGCGGCACGTAGCCATACGGAACGGCGCGCAGCGAGTGCATGTGTGATACCCAAAGCGGTGGCCAGCAACAGCGCCACGCCGGTGAAACGCAAGGTGTTCCAGGCCGCCTGCAGGGTTTCTTCGTCCAGCAACACGGTCCATGCGCCGGCGCCCGCGTTCAACGCATGCAGCAAGATGGCCACTAACGGCAAGGCACAGAAAAATATGAGTATGGCCAGCGCCGCGCCTGCCGAACCCCACTGCCAGACGCCCACCGGCCTGCGCAAGGCAATCGCATCGGCCCCTGCCGGCGCGGACAGGCGCTGCTCCATCCATGCATAACCCAAAGCCACCGCGCCGGTCAGCAGCAACATGCATAACGCCAGCGCACCCGCCTGCGCGAGTTTGAGTTCATGCGCCACCAGCGTGTAGATCTCCACCTCCACCGTCGCATATTTTTGCCCGCCCAAAATCAGCGCCAGTCCGAAGCCCGAAAAGCAATACAGAAACACCAGACACAAGGCGGATGCGAGCCACGGCAATATCGAGGGCCACTCCACGCGCCAGAATACGCGCCACGGCGTCGCGCCCAGCGTGCGCGCAACCGCGACCCGCGCCGCGCTGACCTGCGCCAATGCGTCCACGCCGGCGCGCACCACCAGGCACAGGTTGAAGAACAGGTTGCCGTACAACAGCAGCCACGGTGTATCCTGCAAATCCAGGCCAAGCCAGCCACTGAACAGACCGCGTGGGCCCCACAGCGCCAGCACACCCAGAGCGGCGACCAGCGTCGGGACCACGAACGGCAACATCAAGAGGCGCAACACCAGCGCCCGGCCCGCAAATTCATAGCGCGCCAACACCCAGGCCACGGGCAGCCCGAATAGCAGCGCGGCGGCGCAGGTCAGTGCCGCCTGCAGCAACGACCACACCACGCGCCAACGCAAGTAGTCGTCGTGCCATATCGCGCTCACCATCGCCAGACTGGCATCCAGACCCGCCTCGCCGGTCAAACGCAGCAACGGGGCCACCAGCATCAGTGCCATGAAAGCCAATGGCAACACACCCAGTGCCATGGCGCGTGCGCGTGGGCTTTGCGACATGGACATCGACTTGCGGAGCGTGAAGCCGCAAACTTACTTCAACACCACCTTGGTCCAGCGATCAACCCAGTCGGCGCCCTTGCCGGCAATGGTCTCGGGGCTGGGGTTGTCGAATGCCGTGGGCTCGACCGCGTGGCGCAACACCTCGGGCCGATTGGTGCGCGGTTCGGCGGCGAACATCCACATACTGGTTTGCAAAGCCTCCTGCACCGGTGTGGAGCGCATGAACTCGACGAATCGCAAAGCAGCCTCTCGCTGCTGGCCGCCTTTGACCAAAGCCACGCCCTCCACCTGGCGGAACACGCCGCCTTTGAGGAACAGGCTGGCGGTAGGTGACTCGGTAATCTTTTCCTTGCTGTAAAACACTTCGGCCGCCGGGCTGCTGGCATAACTTACCACCAGCGGACGCGTGCCGCCGTTGCGCGTGAATTCCGTGTTGTAGGCCTCGCTCCAGCCCTTGGCCACCTTGACGCCATTGGAGCGCATCCGTGCCCACCAGTCGAATGCCGGCTCTTCTCCGAGACCCGCGACAGTCGCCAGCATGAAGGCATAACCGGGACTGGACGTGGCTGGGTTCTCCACCACCAGCAGGTTACGGTAGGCGGGCTGCGCCAGGTCCTCCAGCGTTTTCGGCAGCGCCAGCGTGCTCTTCGCAAACCAGGCCCGGTCGTAGTTCAGCGTGACGTAACCGTAGTCCACCGCCAGTACGCCCGCAGGCAAAGGCGCTGCGGCCGCTCGTTGCCCGGCCGCGCCACTGTAAGCGTCCAGCACACCGGCGGCCTGCGCCTTGACCACCAGCGCGTTGTCCAGGCCGAACACCACGTCGGCAATCGGCTGAGCACGCGTGAGGATCAGCTTGTTGAGCATTTCGCCTGCGTCACCGCCTTTTATCACGCTGAGCTTGATACCGGCCTCGGTCTCGAACTGCGCCAGCAGCGGCTTGGGCA